>CALHTV010000082.1 GCA_938039765.1 uncultured Dictyoglomus sp.
CGGATCAGGTAATCCAGCTGAATGGTACGCTTTCTACTCAAAGCAACCTGAGGATCAACATCAATCAAAAAAGTAAGTGTAGGTTCTAGACCTAATGTAGCAATTCGATTTAACTCTTCAAGTACATTAAGCGGTAAACCCCTTCCATATCCTTGATAAGCTAAAGTTGAATCTGCATATCTCTCACAAATTACCACATATCCCTCTTCTAACTTTTGCTTAATCATTTCAGAATTTTCTACCCTTGACGCAATATACAAAAAAACCTCAGTCCAAAAATTTAGTTTAAAGTTAGATGACAAAAGAATTTCTCTTATCTTGTCTCCTACCTGAGTACCACCTGGTTCTCGAGTAAGATAGATTTTCAACTCTTTCTTTTCTAAATAACTTTTTAAAAGCAAAGCCTGAGTTGACTTGCCACATCCATCTAAACCTTCAAAAGTTATAAAAATACCTCTACTCATAACTACTGAGAAGGATAAATTCTCACTTTACGGAAAGGCTCTACTCCTACGCTTTCAGAATGAAGGCCGTATTGTTGAATAAGTTGATGTTGCAATCTCCTTATATAAGCAGGTTGAGGTGAGAGTTCATAAGGCTCTTCATGAGTCAATACATATTCTATACCTTCTTGAGCCTCTCTTAGAGCTTCCTCCTCAACTTCACTTTTTCCCACTCGAAGGCTTACTCCAAATTCTTCGCTTAGAAATCTTTCTATTTGAGTCACTGTATTACTTCTCAGAACAGCAATCTTTATGTTTTTCTTCTCAGCTTCTTTTAATAAATCTTTTGCTCTCTTTTGGTGAGCTTTTAATATTAATAAACAATTTGCCTCAGATAAATTTTTAACTACAAAAGCAGGGACCCCTAAATTACGTATTGCCTTCTCAAGTCTGTTCCTACTAATTCCATAAGGAAAAATCTTTAGTAATTCACTTTTTTTCTGAGGCTTAGCAAAAACCGAAGTTTCTTCCTCTTCTTGTGAAGGCATCTCAATAGTGGGAGTTTCTACTCTTTTAACTTCTCCTTCGGGTGTTCTTACTCTTATCTCAGGTTTAATAATATAACCTCTTAATAAAGCATCAACTGTCTTTGCCACATCGTGGTGTATAGCAAGTCTGTCTCGCTCTTGAATCTCAATAACAACTTGAAAAGTAGGAGGTGCTTTTCTCTCTAATACAGTCTTCTGAGTTCCTCTTCTTTTTGCCTCCTCATCACTTAATGTGACCACTTGAATTCCTCCTACTAAATCTGAAAGCGTAGGGTTTAGCAATAAATTTTGAAGAGTAATACCATGAGCAGTACCTATTAGCTGAACACCTCTTTCAGCAATAGTTCTTGCTGCTTTGGCTTCTAATTCAGTTCCAATCTCGTCTATCACTATTACTTCTGGCATATGATTCTCTACAGCTTCAATCATAACATCATGTTGTTTTGAAGGATTTGGAACTTGCATTCTTCTCGCTCTTCCAATGGCAGGGTGAGGTATATCTCCATCTCCTCCTATTTCATTAGAGGTATCTATTATTATAACCCTTTTACCTAACTCGTCAGCTAAAACCCTTGCTGTCTCTCTTAGTAGCGTAGTTTTCCCTACCCCAGGCCTTCCTAGAAGAAGTATATTTCTGCCAGTTTCAATTACATCTCTTATTATATCTACAGTTCCTAAGACTGCTCTTCCAACACGACAAGTAAGCCCTATAATCCTTCCATGCCTATTCTCTATAGCAGAAATACGATGAAGAGTTCTTTCTATACCTGCTCTTTTGTCTCCACTAAACTCTCCTACCCTCGCAATGATATAATTCAAATCTTCCTCTGAAGTATATCTTCCCTCAAAAATAACAGTCTTTTTATAAAATCTAGCTTCAATTTCTCTTCCAAGATCTAAAACAACTTCTATTAATTCCTTTATATCTGGATCTGACTCTAATTTGACTCTTATATCACTAGGAAATATAGCTAAAAACTTATCTAAATCATCAACTATTTGTTGAACCAAAGTTTTCTCCATCTCCTTCCTCAAATTTCTTTAAAAGCAATCATACCCCATGAACCTGGTCCTATATGAGATAATATAGTACAACTAAAAGATCCCATATAGAAATCTGTAATTTTAAACATATTTTTCACTTCTTCGGATACTTCTATAGCTTCCTCATAATTATCAGAGTAAGCAATAGCAACTTTTACAGGCGTATCTCCTACTTTTTCTTTCATAATCTCTAGAATTCTTGTTTTTACTTTTTGTTTTGTCCTCACTCTTTCCACAGGTTCAATAGCTCCATCTTTTAATTCTAAAATGGGTTTAATTTGTAAAATACTACCCATCCAAGCCTGGGCTGCTCCTATTCTTCCACCTCTATAAAGATACTCTAAAGTGTCTACTGTAAATTTGATTTCAGAATTCAAATACATTCTCTCTGCAAGCCTTAATATCTCATCAATACTTGTGCCTTTCTCAATAGTTTTAGCAATCTCTATAACTACAACTCCCAAAGCTAATTCTGTAAGTTTAGAGTCAATAACATAAATTTTATCTTTATATGGCAATAGTTCTCTTGCAGCATTTGCAGAACTTATTGTTCCGCTTAATTTCGACGATATATGAATAGATATAATCCCTTCTATATTAGGATTTTTCTCAAATATGTTTTTATATACCTGATAAAAATCTTCTACTGAGGGTTGGGAAGTTTTAGGAAAGACAGAACTTTCTTTTACTTTTTTGAAAAACAATTCAGGATTAATATCTACGCCATCTCTATATACTTCATCTCCAAAAGCAACCTTCAATGGAACTACTGATATATCATATCTTTCTACGTATTCCTTTGGTAAAGCAGCTGTACTATCAGTGACAATTTTAAACATTTAAAACACACTCCTTTTAAAAAATTTTTATTGAGAAGAAGTAGATTCTCCCTCCGGAGTTGTAGTTTCTTCTTCACTATACCTTTGAGGTGTTACAATAGCTACCACTACTTCGTCAAGGGGTGTAAGAACCTTTAATTTTTCAGACAATTCAAGTTCTCCAACAACAATAGAATCTCCAATTTCCAAATCAGAAATGTCAACCTCTATGTGAGGAGGAATATCCAGAGGTAATGCTCTCACTAAAATCTCTTCAATACCATGTTGTAAAATTCCACCTTCCTTAACCCCTTTGGGCTCACCTTTCAAGATAATTGGAACGTATACATCCACAACTTCTTCTAAGGTTATAGCATGAAAATCCACATGAATAGGCTCATCTTTGAAAGGATCTATTTGTATATCCTGCAGTAAAGCATTCTCAGTAATAACCTCACTTCCATCCTCTATCACTAATTTCAATATATGTTGTTCTTTAGAATGTCCCTTCTTTAAAAGATTCCACAAAACTTTCTTCTCAACTAACACAGGAATATTCTCCTTAAGATGAGCTCCGTAAATTACTCCCGGAATTAAGTTAATTCTTCGATATTTTTTAGCATATTCCTTACCAATTTTTTCTCTTTTTTTAAGCTTTATCTCAATCACTTCCATCTTTCTTTACCTCCTTTACATAGATTAATCAAATAAAGAACTTAAAGAGTCCTTATTAGATATTCTCTTTATAGCCTCTCCAAGGAGATTCCCTATTGAAATTATAGTTAGTTTAGGAACTCTTTTTTCTAGCGGTATAGGTAGAGTATTTGTAACTACTAATTCTTTTATTTCAGATTCCTCTAGTCTTTTATGAGCATCATTTGTAAGTATACCATGAGTTACAGCTGCATAAATATCCCTTGCACCTCTCATTCTCAACAATTTAGCTGCAGAAAATAGAGTATTGCCTGTAGTAACAATATCATCACATATTATAACATCTCTATTTTCTACTTCTCCTATTATTTCTTCAACCTCAGCTACTTCAGGAGCTGGCCTTCTCTTATATATTATAGCCAAAGGAGTATGGAGCCTATTTGCTAAAGTTCTCGCTCTTGTTACCCCTCCAATATCAGGAGAAACCACCACAGGATTTTTTAATTCCTTATCTTGAAAATATCTTGCAAACAAGGGAAGAGCAGAAAGATTATCTACTGGAATATCAAAAAAACCTTGAATTTGGCCTGCATGAAGATCCATAGTTACAACCCTAGAAGCTCCTGCTACCGTCAAAATATTAGCAATTAGTTTTGCAGTGATAGGCTCTCTCGACTTTGTTTTCCTATCCTGTCTAGCGTAAGCATAATAAGGTATTACTGCCGTAACCTCTCCTGCAGATGCTCTTTTTAATGCGTCTATTATTACAAGAAGTTCCATAAAATACTCATTTACTCTATTTCCTAGAGACTGAATAACATAAACCTCAGCCCCTCTAACACTTTTGGCTATCCTAGCATAAATCTCTCCATCAGAAAATCTCCTTATTTCTATTTCTCCTAACTCAACCCCCAAATATTTAGCAACTTCTTCAGCAAGCTCACGATTTGAAGTACCACTATAAAGAGCTAAACATCTCTGACCCATTTTTTTTTAACTCCTTATCATTTTAGAATTTATATAAGAAAAAGGACCGATATAAGCCTTTCTTCTAACTATATAATCTCCTAATATAGAAACATTAGGTTCAATTATAACATCATGTTCAACTAAAGTGTTTTTTCCTAAGTTTACACTTTCAGGCTCTATAATTATAACACCCTTATCCATATTATTTTTATTAATATTTCTTTTTAATATTTTCCTTATATAACTCAATTCTTCCTGAGTATTTGCCCCTAAGACCTCTTCTAAGTCTACTGGAAAGGCTCCTATTTTAAGCTTATTGCGAGCAAAAATACTAACCACATCAGTCAAATAGAATTCCTTTTGGACATTATTGTTATTTAATAAACAAAGAGCTTCCTTCAAATTCAGCCATTTAAAAGCATATATTGAAGTGTTAATCTCTCTAATTTTTCTCTCCTCTTCACTGGCATCTTTCTCTTCCACAATTTTAACAATGTCACCTTTCAAATCCCTCACAATCCTTCCATAACCTTGTGGATTTTCCATAACAGTGGTAACAATAGTACATACATTATTTTCTTTTCTATGAGTTAAACAGAGGCTATTAAGAGTCTCTTTCTTAATAAGAGGAACATCTCCAGGAAGTACTAATACATCTCCATCATAATCCCCTAATAAAGGTTCTACTTTTCTTACAGCATCTCCAGTACCTAAAGGTACTTCTTGTAAAACTATATTGTTTTCAGAAACTTGGCTTAAATAATTTTTAATTTTAGGACTTATTACAAGAAAATAATTTTCCCCAAAAGTTTCTCGGATAGTAGTTAACAGATATTCCAAAATAGTAGTGTCATAGAGAGGATGAAGAACCTTTGGAAGCTCTGTTCTCATCCTTTTACCTTGCCCTGCTGCCAAAACTATAACTTTAAAGTTCTCCATGTATTTAGAGTAAGATAACAATAAAAATTGGCTGGGGAGGCTGGATTCGAACCAGCGAATGGCGGATCCAAAGTCCGCTGCCTTACCAGCTTGGCTACTCCCCAGTACCACGATTAATTATATATTATAGTGAAAAAGAGGTCAATAAATGGTAAAATAATGTTGCTATGGAAATAAGGTCTGTTAATAAGAAAAGTCTTCGGCCAAAAATAAGAAAAACCATTCAGAAGCTAATTTCCGATTTAAAACAGAAAACTCATTTCATCTTGGTAATTTTTGTTATTATAGATCTCTTAATCTTAAGCTTAGACTTTATATTTATTCCCCCATTAAAGGTAGGCGATACTGCTCCTAAAGATATTATAGCTACGCGTACAGTAATATATAGAGATGAAGAAGAAACAGAAAGAATTAAGAATCTAATTCTTTCCCAATTTAAGCCCATTTACTCTATAGATCAAAACATAACTCTACAAGTTTTAACTAGATTATCTGAAATCTTTATATCCAATTCTAAACATCCAGAAATTTACAGATATTTCTCCTCTTTTCCTCTCTCTACGATAAATACTTTAAGAAAAAGAATAGAAAATTGGATCATAGAGAACTATACAAGGGGAATAAAAGAGGAAGAAGTTAACAACAAAAAACAAGAATTTGTAAAATATCTAGTTAATGATCTCAAGATTCCACAATATGTGGCTATAGAACTTAGTAATTATCTAATAATGCCTAATGCATTTATAAATCTTAAGGAAACAGAGACTCAGAAATCAGAATTAGCAAGATCTATTAAGCCTATTGAAAGAATAATATCCAGAGGAGAATTAATTCTTCGAAAAGGAGAAAAAGTAACAAAAGAAAAATTCTTTATCTTAGAAGCCTTAGGATATACTCTCTCTTCTAGGAATATTCTTAGATTTTTAAGTTTGTTTTTATTAATAATTATTTTA
>CALHTV010000083.1 GCA_938039765.1 uncultured Dictyoglomus sp.
TAGATATACTTAAAAAAGTAACCGGAGAAATTATAGAACTTCCCGATACTCCAACTGTTGAAGAAAAAGCTGATGGTGGAAGAATAGGTTATCAAATGGGTTCTCCTGAACCATCTCCTGAACCTGATGTAAAAACATTAAACGTAGAAGAGTTGAAATCTTTATTACCTCAAAACATTGGAGAGGATGTAATTAGTTTACTATCAACAAATACTGAAGCTTTGTTTGAATTTGCAAACATTGAAAATCAAGAACAATTAAGTAACTTTAATAAAAAATACGGAACTAACGCGGCGCTTCCTAATCAAGAAGCTTAGGAGGTCTTATGGCTGATGAGCAGAATTTCCTACAAAAAGCAATCGACGCAGTTACTCAAGAATACAAAAAATATATAGATTACAAAATAGAAAATGAAGAGGAACCTCTTATTGAAGATGGAAGAGGTTCATTTATACCTGGAGGTTCATTCATTGCTCCTTTTATTCCTGATCCAATTAAAAGAGCAGTATATTCTAAAATTAAAGAAGAAGACACTAGTGAAAAATATATTGACTGGCTAGAATCTGAAGATGATAGTTATTGGGATGTTGCAAAAAAACTACCAGGACGAATTGATTTAGGAATTCAAAAAGGAACAACTGAACTAGGAGGTGCTTTAGCTAAACTACCAGCTAACGCAATAGATATTGTCACTGAAAAATTAGCTTTAGAATATGGAATAGGTGAAGCAACTACTTATACAGATGAAATATCACAAGCGATTCCGTATATTGATACAAGTTCTTCTGTTGCAGAAATAACTTCTTTATTAACACAATTTGGTATTCCAGGTGTTACTGGTTTTAAAATAGCAAATGGTCTTTATAAAGTAAAAAAATTAGACGACATAAAAGGAAAAGGTGGTAAGCTTTTAGAGCTAGCAAAACGTGGTGCTGTATTTGGAGGCGTGGAAACAGTCGCAACGGGATTAGCAGTTGATCCTGAAAGACTTCCTAGTATTACAGAATCATTAGGTATTATTAGTCCTTATGACAGTTCTTTAACTGGAGCAGATAAAGCAAAAGATGAATTAAAAAGAAGATTTGTATTTGGTGCAGAAGCAGGAGCAATTACAGCGGCGATTCCAGCTTTTCCTCAACTTGCAAAATATTTGTATGGTAAAACAGGACAACTTGGTGCTACAGGTTTTCAATACGGACAATCTGCATTAGGTACAGTGGTTAACCCTTTATCAGATTTTTTAACTAGAAACTACAAAGTAGGAAATAAAACTTTTGGTATTCAAAAAGTTGCACAACAATTAGGGCATTTAAAAGTACCTAAACTTCCTCCTTTTAAAAAATGGAGAAATTTTAGTACGGCATCAGGTAATAAAATTCAAAAAGCATTAGCTAGTATTGATACTTATTTATTAGCTCCTTTTAGAGCGGAAGGAAAACTTGCTCCTATTACTTATAATTTATTAAGATCCAATGATTCAGCGATCACAGCGGAAATGAAATTTTTTGAACAAAACTTAGATGAGATAGGAGTTCAAATAGATAAAATTGCTGCTAAATTTAAAGATGGGTATTTTAAAACTCAAGAATCAACAGCAATTATTGCTAACATAGAAAGAGATATCCTTAGATTTTTAAAAGATGAGATACCATATAGTGCTTTAACAGAAGAAGTGAGAGCTCCTACAGTTGCTATGAAAAAGAAACTAACAGAATTGAATAAAAAATATGGAAACATTATTCTTGACGAAGATCTTGGTCAAGCTTTAATCAAGGATGCTTCTACTTATCTAAAACAACAGTACACCGCATTTAATAATGCTGCGTTTATTCCAGATGCAACATTATACGCAAGAGCAAAAGAGTCTGTTAAAAATTTAATACTTAAAAACCCAGGATTTGCAGAATCCAAAAGATTAGTATTAGAAGCATCAGGTGGTGCAAAAGCAACTGCTAAAGATCCTGCCTTTGTTAAGGCTTTAGATGAAGAAGCAGAAAAATTAATGTCTGATATTTTATCAGCAGCAAGAGGTAATTTTTTTGGTAAAACATTAACTCCAGATGAAATCATAAACAGAATTGCAAGGACCCTAAAAATAAATAAGCCAAATTTAATCTCTAATCGAGAAATACCAGAAGCTGTTCAAGAGATGTTAGGAAAATCAAATGATTTAAGATCTACTGTTTTAGATACCGCTATGCAAGCATCTAAAGCTAAATTTAATAAACGAGTAGGAGACGCCTTGTACAAAGATGGAATTGAACAAGGATGGTTATTTACATCAAGAGAGGAAGCTAGAATTAAAGGAAATATCTTAGGAGGAGAAATAAGTAAACTTGCTAAAGACTACACTTCTTTAGCTAGTAAAGGAAAAATTTTTGATGAAGAAGTCTATGCCCCTAAACAAATAGCTCAACAGATAAGAGAAACTTTAAATGTAATGAATAGAGGAGGAGAAGATAATTTTTATAAAATTATGTTAGAGTCAGGATATAAACAGCTAATGGCTGCTAAAGGTGCTGGTCAATATGTGAAAACAATTTTGTCTCCTGTAACTCAAATACGTAATGTGACTTCAGGTCCTATGTTTATATTAAATTCAGGTCTTTTAGGAAGCAAAGCAAATATTAAAGATCACGTACGAATTATTATGGATGATATTTTTCCAAAAGGGACTGCAAGTCAAGAATATAAAGACTACATTCAAGATGGTATTTATCACGGAGTGTTTGACGAAAATGTTGTAACTCAAGAAATGAAACTTATATTTGATTCAGCTAAAAGTAGAAAACTTTCAGTAGACGGATTTGTTCGGGCTATGACAGAAAGTAAACTTGGAGAAAAAGCAACAAAGCTATATCAAGCAGGTGATAACTTATGGAAATCATGGGCATGGAAAAGTTACCAAGATATCTTAACTGATGTTTTTAATTATAAAAAGGTAGTTAAAAATGGTAAAATAGTTGATCAATCAATTGATGTTAAAAAAGTTAAAAAATGGTTTAAAGATATTTTAGATGAAGACTTTGTAGAAAATAGTATAAGAACAGGGACAAAGAAATCACCTACGGAAATATTACAAGAAGCAGCTGCACGTTATGTAACAGATGCAATTCCAACGTATAGTAAGGTAGGAACTTTTATAAAAGGAGTTAGAAAAATTCCAGTTATAGGTAACTTTATTGCCTTTCCCGCTGAAGTTATTAGAACCTCTGCAAGAAATTTAGTTTTAGGTGCAAAAGAATTAGCTAGTGATAGTGCAGTTCTTAGACAAAATGGTTTGCGAAGATTGTTTGGAACTTATATGACTAACTATGGTTTATACGAAGGATTATCTGCAGGAGCTTCTGCTTTAACAGGTGTTAGTATGGAAAAGATAGAGGCATACAGAAGATCTTTTGCTCCATCTTATCAAAAAAACTCACAGTTACTGCCTTTTTCGGGAGACATAGAAGGAGATGGTAATTTTAAAATTTGGGATTTTTCTTTTTATAATCCTTACAGTTACGGAACTTCTGGAGTCAGAGCTGTATTAAATTCATATGCAGATGGAAAACTTAATAAAGAAACAGCAGGTGAAATAGCTATGACTGCAATTTTTGGAAACTCTATCACAGGACAAAGAGGAGCTTTGTTTGAATACTTAAATCCTTATTTTGGAGAAGCTTTAGCTACGGAACGACTAGGTGATGTTATTTTAAGAGGAGGAGCTACTAGAGAAGGCAAAAGAATATTTGCAGGTACAGATAATCCTATGGAAAAAGTTGAAAGAGGAATTGAACATGTACTAGGAGCATATACTCCAGGTGCGTTCACAAGTATCAAAAGAACTTATGACGGAGTTACTCAACAATTTAACGAATATGGTGGTGGTTATACTGCCGAAGATGAACTTAGAAAAGTTGTAACAGGTATCAGTGTAAGTAAATCAAACCCTTTAGCAAGTATGCCTTTTATTATAACTTCTTTTCAAAAAGATAACAAAGCTCTCTCAAGTAAATATCAAAAAGATATGTTTAATGCAAAAATACCTGTTCAAGCTAGAGCTAATGCTTATAAAAAATATTTAATAGATACTTTTAGATCTCAGAAAAAATTACGTACCGTGTACAGAGATGCTGAAATTTTAGGTGTGGATGAAAATGATCTCGATGACATTATAGTTGAACGTTTAGGTTCCAAAGGTGAGGATATCGTTCTAGGAACTATGAGACCCCCTAATATCGCTGAAGAAAGAGCCGAATCTTTAAAAACAACTTTAGAGAGAACCTCAGAGAATATATTTGGAACAGATTTAAATGATATTGAGATTGATAAAATAGATAATGCCATGGAAGTAATGGAACAATTAAAAGATACTGCTGAAGATTTCGATTTAGATCTTCCTTTAGAGGAATTTATACAGGAACTAAATGAAGTTTTAAGTGACGAAAAAGATGTTATCAGAGAAACTGATCAACCTATTTATAGAAAGCAATCAAGTAAACCTGATCTTGGACCAGGGATCACGGAAAATATTCAGCCTTCACAGCAAGTAGTGAATGTGGTAAATCCTTTGCAAGGATTGTTACCAACAGGTTTAAGTAGAACGGAGACAGCTTTACTTAGTCCATCAGAACAAGCAATGAGATTAAAACAAAGGGGTATAGGTTAATGTTAAGTCCAAATCAATTGTATCAACTGTACTTACAGGCATATCAAAATCCTTCTTCTATGGATTATGGTATTCCTTCTATGGATTATGGTATTCCTTCTGTTGCTCCAATATCTAGTTTAGAATCAGAAGGTCAAGTTGACATGCAAAGTTTTGCTCCTACAACAAGAACAGGGAGCTTTAATGTATTTGGAGCACCTATATCTCAATATGCATCTAATTATATAAATAATCCAGCTAATATACTGGGAACTGCTGCGAGTTTTGCATTAGGTCCCGTAGGTGGTTTCTTAGCTACTAGAGGAGCTATAGAAGCACAGCGAAGAGGATTTTTACCTGAAACGTTTACAGGAGGATCAAGTTACGATTCAGAAGGTATTGGAAGTTTTGCTCAAAGTATGGCAGAAGCGGAAAGCGTTGACGGTGGTTTTGATGATAGTGAAAATGGAAGTGAAACAGGTTATGGTGGTCCAGATGATGATAGTGACTACGGTGGTGGTGTAACTGGCGGGAGTTTTGGTGAATAATGGCTAACGGAAAAAGACCACAAACAACTGGAGAACATATCATATCTTTATATGGTCATGTGACTGGTGTGAAAAAAGATGTGGACAATATTCGTTGTACCCAAAAACATATCCATGAAGATATAGATAAAATCCACGGAAAAGTAGATAAGTTATTATATATTTTAATCGGTGCATTAATTAGTGGAGTTGTTGCAATAATAGAGAGGTTTAATTAAATCATGAGTAGCGACAGATTAAAAGAATACATGATTAAAGAAAATCAAGTAAAAGAAAAAATACTTAAAGAAAAAACTTTGCTTAAAAGTAGAAAAGAAGTAAATATTAACGGGAATGGGACTACCGGATATACCATCAAAGAAGGTCCACACAAAGGAAAAGTCTTAAGACATATTCAAATT
>CALHTV010000084.1 GCA_938039765.1 uncultured Dictyoglomus sp.
ATACAGATATTTTTAAGCTTATCTTATTCCTACGCCAGACATAAGTCCTCTTACAATATATTCTTGGAGAAAGAGATAAATAATAATTACTGGTAAAATTGTAACAAAAAGAGCAGACATCATAGCTCCATAGTTTGTACCATAAGCACTGGAAACTAAAGATAAAAGTACACATATAGGTTGTTTTTCTCTAATAGGAAGAAGAATTAAGGACATAAATAGGTCATTATATGACCAAAGAAAGACAAAAATTCCTGCTGTAATCAAAGCTGGAGTTGAGATGGGTAGTATAACTTTAAAGAAGGTTTTTAATACACTTGCTCCGTCTATATATGCTGCCTCTTCCAATTCCATAGGGATTGATTTCATAAAACTTGTAATGGTTATGATAGCAAAAGGAAGAAAAGAGGCTGCTTGTAAAATAATTAAAGAAATATAACTTCCACTCAATTTTAGGAATTTAAAAATTATAATGGCAGGAATTATTACCGAAAAAGCAGGTACAAGTTGGGCTCCTATAAAAAAAGAATTTATTAAATTTATACGTTTATAATTGAATCTTGCAAGGGCATAAGAGGCTATACTTCCTATCTGAGTTTTACAGTACTTTGTCCCCAGTTGGTAGAGAAAGTTAAGAGGAGAAGCAAGATAAACAAGGTGAGAAGAAATCTTTGGTTTAGTGATTTTTTATACACTTGGAGCACCCCCTTATATTAATTTAGTTAACTATGTTTATTAAATTTATTTAAAATTAAATCAGCTTATAAAAATTGAGTCATAAGAAATGGTGGTTAAACTGTGAGATTTAAATTAAAAAATAAATAGAGTAGAGGACAGGGTAATAAAAGTTACGATTAGGGATGCAAAAAGTACCCCAAAACCTATAACAGTAAAAGCTTCTTTCATACTAAAACCTAAAACTCTTGCTAATATAGCTCCTGTAAAAGCTCCAGTTCCAGGAAGAGGTGTAGCTATAAAGAGAAGAAGGGATAAGGTTATTCCTAAAGAGTGGATCTTAAGTTTTTTAAGTTTTTTGTAGATAAACCTGTTATAATAACTTCTCAATGGTTCCTTATTTAAGAGGATTCTACTTATAAAGTCAATAGTACTATATATTATTAATCCCATTAAAGTGTTTCCTAAGAAGCTTATTAAAAAACTCTCAAAAGGAGAAAGCCCGCTGTATATCCCATAAGGGATAGATATACGGCACTCTCCCACAGGAGTCATAGAAAGAAGAAAAACTTTTATGGCTAAACTCATTTTTTTATATCAAATATTCTTTTAGGATTTTCTATAAGAAGAATTTTTTCTATATCTTCATTATATCCTTTTTTATAAAGTTCTGGAATAAGTTTTATAGAGATGTTATTATATGGCCTTATTTTATCTTTTGCTCCCCCCTCATTAATAGTGTACCATCCAGCATCATGGGATATCAAAATTTGCCTAATAAAGCCAGCTTTTATAGCCTTATCAATAAGATCTACGTGATATTCTATGGGTTTCGACCCTATACCATCGTACTCTAAAATGAAACCTCTGTTGAAAAGATTTAGATGAACGTTAAAATCTTCTATTTGGTCTGCATGGACAATAATAAAAGCAGAAGGATCGACTCCTTCCCTTTCTACCAAATCAGCTACTTCTAAAGCACATTCCTTTTCTCCCGTATGGCATGCTATAGTAAGTCCTGTCTCCATATAGGTCATACAAGAGGCAATAATAATTTTTTTGTCCAGTTCTCCTAATTTTCCATGATTTACTGATGTTTTTATAAACCCAGGCTTAATATCTGTGCCGTCTATACCTTTTTTCCATTCCTCAATCCAAATTTGAGCAAACTCTTCAGGAGAATAATTCCTCATCTTTAGGGGAATATGCTTATATTCTCCAAAGGCATAAAAGCCAGTATTGGTAATTATATTGATTCCAGTAGTTTGAGAAAGTTCTTTTAGGGTTACTAAATCCCTTCCTAAATATTTGGGAGTGCATTCAAATAAACTTTTAAATCCTAAATTTTTTATCTCCTCTAAGTATGGTTTCATAGTATTTACAATATCTTTTCTCAATTCATGGGTGAAGGGGATTTGGTTTTCTGCAGGAGAAAAATCCACAGCAATGTGTTCATGCACTAAGGATTTCCCAAGATCATCGGGATTTATTTCTCCTAAGACAGTCATTATCATCAGTAAGACCTCCCATTTAAATTCTCCTTTAGGATGATAATCCTTAATTATTAGATTTTCAAGATGAGAAATTAAAAATTTTGATTTATATTTAAGCTAAAGTCCTCTCCTATGTCTAATAAGAGAGGACTTTGTTTTAGTTTTATCTTGCCTCTGAGGGGGCAGGTTCAAATTTTAAAGCTGGGGAAATTTTGAAGGTTATACTATGGGCTTTTTCTCCAAAATAGTTAGAATCTCCAGAGGATATATAAGATTCATCAAAAACTCCGTTAACTGTTCCTGTAAATTTATTGGAGTTGAGATCTAAGATTATTTCTAATTCTTTCCCTTCTCCTTTGGAAAGATCGAGAGTATTTTTAAAAGTTAATGTTTTTACAGTATACTCTTGGATTACTCTAATTTTTATAGGTACCTCGGTGGTTCTACTGCTTAAAGGTATTTTGATTGTCCAATCGGAATCTCCTATTCCGTTAGCATCTTTATCAGGTATTACCTGGGAAAAAATTTGTCCGCCTATCTCTACTTCGACATAAAAGTTTTTAGAGTTTATATTTGTTTTTTCATTTTTTGCATTATATGGAGTGATACCTCTAATGTTTTTTAGTATTAAAAATAATGTTTTATCTTTATATGCTGGTTCTTTGTAGGAGTAATTGAATAAAGTAGTGTCCCAGTAAAATCCATCCCATTCATATATTTCTGTTTTAAACTTCTTGGATCCTACAATGTAGTCTACTTTTACAAAGAAGTAGAGATTTCCTGAAAGGGCTTCTAAGCTATTTTGGCCTAAGGCAGAGAATTCAAAATAGGAGTTATATAAAGGATCTTGAAGAATTAAACCTAATCCCCCATTTAAAATTAAAGTGTCCTTTAGGATGGTAAGTTCTCCTCCTACACCTGCTGATGCCACTTTGTAATCAAGCCCTACTTCTGCAAAGGCTTTAGTATTAATAGATGGTTTAATGTTTGCAGTGCAAAAAAGAGGGTTTAATTTAGAATTTAAAAAGAGTTCTATTCCACCTCTTATACCAAAGCGGCCCGTAATATTAAAAGGTCCTACAGGAGCACTAATGGGAAATCCCCAGTCTAGGTTGTATTTAAGAGCTTTTTCAAATTGATAATTGACTTTGAAAGAAGTTTCATATTCTTTGTTACCTAATATATATACTTTTAAATTAGCAGTATCCTTTTGCTGACTTTTAGTAGCTGTCATAGTACTCTCGACCTTTATAAGCTCTGCCTTGTATCCTAGTACTCCTGCTTTTGCTATAGCATAGGCGTTGGTCATAATTTGGTTTTCTTCTCCTTTTAGAACTAAACCCGTAGAGACATTTACATTAAATTCATCGTCCCCAAGAGGAAGTTCCCATTTTCTTTCAAAGTTAAAGTTTTTAAATTCCTTAGCAGGTTCATCTTTTTTTACCATTTCAAGAGTAGTCAAAGGGGTTATGTTTTTAAATAGTTTCTTTTGCATTTGTAAGTCATCTCTTTTGATGAAGATTCTTTGAATAACAATTTCCTCTTCTTTATCTCTTAAAGAATAACCTAAGGCATTGAGTTTTTTTTCGATATCATTTATCTCCTTTAAGAACTCCTCTCCTGTAATTTTATTTCCATTTTCTAAGGTAATTATTTGATTTTTGGTAATTTTGAAAAAGGTCAAATCAAAGGGCTTAAAAGGGATAGGTGGTTTCTTAATAGTAATAATTCTTGAGCTAGAAGGAGTAAGAACTAAAGGTGTTTTTAAGTCAATTTTAATATTCTTAATAGAGGGTTGAATATTGGGAACATTAAAATTATCCTGTTGTCCTTGGGTTAAAGAAAGAGAAAGAAGAATTAATAAAAGAAAAATAATAATTAATTTTTTCATTTTTTCCTCCTTTTTTGAGATAATTTAATATTAAAATAAAAATTTTATAAAGTCAAAATTTTTTAAAATTTTTGTTAAAAGAAATAAGCATCAGTAATAAAGAGGTAAA
>CALHTV010000085.1 GCA_938039765.1 uncultured Dictyoglomus sp.
TATTACTCAAGAAACAAAAACTTCTGTGAGGGGAAGGAGAAGCTAAGGTGGCCATCTCAATAAGTGATCTGATAGTTCAATATGAGAAAATTATGGAACAATTCAATAAGCTTGGAGGGTATCTTTGACCTTAAAAGTAAAAAGGAAGAGCTAAAAGCTATTGAAATTGAAATAACAAATCACACATGGGATGATTCCGAAAAATTAAAGCCTATACTCTCAAAATATAATAGGCTACAGAAGGAGCTTGAAAACTGGGAAAAATTAAAAAAGGATATTGAGGAGCTTTCAGAGTGGAAAGAATTCTTAGAAGAGGGTGAGGAATATAGGCAAGAGTTTGAAAAAAGGTTAGAGGAAGTGGAGAAAAAATTAAAGGAATTTGAATTGGAAATTATTTTGCAAGACCCTCATGATAATGCAAATGCGATTTTGTCTTTACATGCTGGTACTGGAGGTACCGATGCTCAGGATTGGACAGAGATTCTCTTGAGAATGTACATTAGATGGGCTGAAAAAAAAGGTTTTCGAGTAAAAATTCTTGATCTTTCTCCTGGAGAAGAAGCAGGTGTAAAAAGCGCTACTCTTTTAATAGAAGGAGAAAGAGCATACGGATATTTGAAAGGAGAAAAGGGTGTACATCGATTAGTACGTATCTCTCCTTTTGATGCCAATCATAGGAGACACACATCTTTTGCTCTTGTTGAAGTTATTCCAGAACTCCCAGAAAGTACTGTGGAAATAAAACCTGAAGACTTAAAGATAGAAACTTTTAGAGCAGGAGGAGCAGGAGGACAACATGTTAATAAAGTTGAATCAGCAGTCAGAATTACCCACATTCCTACAGGTATCGTAGTTCAATGTCAAAATGAGAGATCTCAGCATGCTAACAAAGAGATGGCTTTAAGGGTTCTAAAAGCTAAACTTGAGGAGTTAGAAGAGAGAAAGAGGAGAGAGAAAATTGCATCATTAAAAGGAGAGGTTCAAGAGATAAGTTGGGGGAATCAAATAAGATCTTATGTTTTTCACCCTTATACCTTAGTTAAAGACCACAGAACAGGTGTGGAGATTGGAAATGTGCAAGCAGTAATTGATGGAGAAATTGATCAATTCATAGAAGCATACTTGTTTAATGAGTTTCAAAGGAAAAAAGATAAATGAAAAAAGTTCTTCTTTTTGGATATTATGGAGAAAATAATTTAGGGGATGATTTGCTCTTAGAGAGTTTGATTAATGCTCTTCAATCAAAATTTCTTTTAGGTATTTTGGTTAGAAAAGGAACAAATTTAGGAAGTAACTTTAAATTTAGAGTCTTTAATAAATTTTCACTAGACCTATTAAAAGGTATATTATGGTCGGATGTAGTTGTAGGGGGTGGAGGGGGGCTTTTTCAAGATAAAACAAGTTTTAGATCTTTTTACTATTATCTTTTGATTGTACTTTTAAGCCTCATTCTAAAAAGAAAAGTTTTTTTGCTAGGACAAAGTTTCTCGCCTTTAAAGAATAGATTTCATGAATTTATCCTTAAAAAGATCCTAAATCATTGTGAGGATATATATGTAAGAGATTCTCTTTCTAAAGATTATTTGGTAAAAATAGGAATAAATCCTGCTAAGATCAAACTATCTACAGACCTTTCTCTGTTAATTGATTTTCCTAATTATGAGCTAGAAGCTAATATCCTTGGTTTAAACTTAAGACAATGGTATAATTTTAAAGGGATAGACTTAGAAAATCTTGTAACTCAGCTTTTAAAAAAATTTGAAAAGATATATTTTTTTTCTATGCAACCTCATGATTCTAAACTTTACTATGAAATATTACGCAATTACAAATCTAAAACTATGCTGATATCTGCTAATGATCCTGATTTTTGGAGGTATTTCTCTTCTTGCAGACTATTTATTGGAATGAGATTGCATAGTTGCATTATAAGTATGTCTTTAGGAATACCTTTTGTAGCTGTTGTGTATGATGAAAAGGTAAAGGCTTTTTGTAAGGAGATTGATTGGAATTTTTTTGTTGAAAATTTTGAGCTTGATAAAATCTTATATTATATTGAAGAATTGGAAAAGAATTATTTAAAATATAAAGAACTTTTACTATTGAAAAAGAATTTGTTAAAATCATTGATTAAAAGAGATTTAGAGCATTTTGAGAGGGTATTATGCTCCAAGTAGATTTATTGGGTATAAAGTTTACGTCTTTTGATAACACGCAAGAGTTTATGGCTAAAATATTAGATCTCGTCAACTCTAATAAGTGCAATAGTATATATACTCCAAATGCGGAGATGATAGCTAGAGCTTCCTCAGATACAAAATTTCTTAAAGTTCTTAAGAATGCAAGCATTAATCTGCCTGACGGTTTTGGAATAGCGCTTTTGGCTAGAAAAAAGGGATTCAATATTACTAGGTTTCCAGGAATTGAAGCAATGTTAGAGATTTTGAAATTTTCTGAGGAGAGGGGAATACCTGTTTATTTCTTAGGAGCAAAGAAGCATGTCTTAGAGAGTATGCTTGAGAGATTAAAGAAATGGTTTCCAAATTTAAAAATTGCTGGATATAGAGATGGTTATTTTAGAGAAGAGGAAGAATCTGCCATTGTCGAAGAAATAAATAACTCGCAGGCAGAAATATTATTTGTGGCTTTGGGCTTTCCTAAACAAGAATTATGGATCGATAAACATAAAAATTTTTTAAGGGTAAAAATTGCCATGGGAGTTGGAGGAAGTTTTGATGTGCTTTCGGGGAAGAAGAAAAGAGCTCCTAAAATTGTAAGAAGATTAAATTTAGAGTGGCTATATAGAATTTTACAAGATCCTAAGAGATTATTGAATAGATTGCCTAATCTTTTTAAATTTTTATTATTA
>CALHTV010000086.1 GCA_938039765.1 uncultured Dictyoglomus sp.
GTAAAAATTCTACAAATGGGAGGATTAGTAGAATATTTAAAAAAAGAAGGAGATTTCAAGATATAAATGCAAAGCTTCAATTTCTATATTCCTGTAAAGATAAAATTCGGAGTAGGACTCTGGGAAAAAATTCCTGAAGAGTCCTACTCTTTAGGTGCTAAAAGAGTCCTTCTAGTAACAGGGAAGAAACATCTTAAAGATTCTGGAATCTTGGATCAACTTTTAAAGCTGTATAACAATTATCCAATAGATATCTTTATTTTTGACAACGTCCCTCCAGAGCCCCCCTATTATGTTGTAGATGAAGGGGCAAATCTAGCCAAATCAAAAAATGTAGATCTAGTGATAGGAATAGGTGGAGGTAGTGCTTTAGATGTAGCAAAAGCTATTGCTATTAAGGTAAATCTACCCGGATCTATATGGGACTATATTGGAGAAAAAAGCGATAAAATAACAATAAAGGGTATTCCATCTATATTAGTGCCTACTACAGCAGGAACTGCAAGTGAAGTAACAAGAGTTTCAGTGCTTATAAATCCAGAAACAAAGGAAAAACTAAGTATAAGGAATGATTTTCTATATGCTACCTTAGCTTTAATAGATCCTTATCTTACCTTATCCCTTCCTCACGAAATAACCGCACATAGTGGTATTGATGCTTTCATACATTCTTTAGAATCCTTTCTGTCTATAAATAGCAACATGATCACTGAGCCTCTTGCTCTGACTGCTTTAAGGACAATTTATAAATATCTTCCAAGAGTTTATGAAAATCTTAACAGACTTGACTTGAGAGAAAAAATTCTATATGCAAGTACTGTAAGTGGTATAGCTTTTACCCAAACAGGTCTTGGAGGAATACATGCTATAGCACACCCTATCGGGGTCTATGCTAATATACCCCACGGACTAGCTTGTGCCTTAGTTACTTTACCAGTACTAGAATATAACTTAGAGATTTTATCAAAAGAAAAACTCTCTGCTTTAGGAAGAGCTTTAGGAGTTTATTCCCTAAGAGGAGCAAAGAACAAGATAATCAAGAAGATAGAAGAATTCTTTTCCCTCCTTGGCATTAAACTAGGACTTCGAAATTATGGTATAAAATGGAATATCCTTCCCATCCTTGCCCAGGAAGCACCTAAAACAGGCTCCTATAAAACTAATCCGAGAGCTCTAAACTATGAGGTAGTTCTAGATATCCTAAAAAAAGCCTTTTAAACTACTTTATATCAGTAACTTCTAAAACTGGCTTGAACTTTACAATACTATTAGAGGGAACATAGCCTCTTATACTTACATTAGGATAAACGAGTACTTTTTTCCCTAAGATAGTACCAGGATTTAGTACTGAATTACATCCTGTCTCACTATCATCTCCTATAATTGCACCAAGTTTGCGAAGACCTGTATCATATATCTCTCCATTTGCTTTTACCTTTACGCTACCTGTCAAACCGATTTTCAAATTTGATATTTTAGTTCCTGCCCCTAAATTTACGTTGTGTCCTAAAATACTGTCTCCTACATAGTTAAAATGAGGGGCTTTTGCTCCCGAAAGTAAAATACTATTTTTCACCTCAGTAGTGTGTCCCACTACACAATTATCTCCAATAAATACATTACCTCTTATATAAGCCCCTTGCCTTATCTCACAATTTTTCCCTATATAAACAGGACCTTTTATATAAACAAAAGGCTCTACAACAGTTCCTTCATCTATGAATACTGCTCCTTCAATAAAAACTCCTCCTTTTATCATTCCTCTAATTTCAGGTTTTGCATATTCTTTTAAAAAGGATTCTAATTTTAATAAAGCTTCCCAAACATATGTGATCCCTTCAAATAAATTTACCTCTAAGCCTGACAATTCAAAAAACTCTTCAGGCTCAAACATCCTTATTCGCCTCCTTTACCATTTTAGCAGATCTAAAACCTTCACTATATCCAAAGGCCTCGAAGCCAAAAAATGGACTCCATTACATAATTTACTCTCTTTTATCCTTTGACACAACTCAGCGGAGAAATTAATACTTAACGTTTTAATATCCTTCGTATTTCTAAAAAGATGCATAACCTTCTCTGGAATTTCTATACCAGGTACATTCTCTAACATATACTCAAGCATCTCTAGAGATTTAAAAATCGTTACCCCAGCTATTATCTTAACCTCTTCCCCTAGTTTTTCCCTTACCCTCTCCATCAAAGAAAGATCAAAAAACAACTGGGTTTGGAAAAATTCTGCTCCTACCATAGTTTTCTTTTTAAGCTTTAAAATTTCCAATTCTAACGGTTTTAGATTAGGATTAAAAACAGCTCCTAAGAAAAAATCAGGAGCCTTATTAAGCTTCTTTCCCGCAAAATCCTTTCCCTTTTCAAGCTCCTTTGCAATAACCAAAATATTTGTAGCATCAAGATCAAAAACAGGCTTTGCAGTCTTAGAAATTCCGGTAGTAGTATAATCCCCAGTCAACACAAGAACATTTCTAATTCCTAAAACAGATGCACTTAAAAGTTCCCCCGAAATAGCAACTCTATTTCTATCTCTTGCTGTAATCTGAAATATTGGCTCTATCTCCTCTCTTAAAAGAAGATAACTCCCTACAAGAGAAGTGATTCTTACTCCTACATTCTGAAAATCTGTAACATTAACAGCATCAACTCTGCCTTTCAATAATAATGTCTTTTCTATAAAGGAAGAAACATCTACTCCTCGGGGAGGACTTACTTCAGCAGTTATAACAAATTTCCTAGATTTTAATTTTTCTTCAAAATTCATTCCTGAAGAAGGATCTTACTAAAATCTTTTGGGGGTACAATCTTTAGAAATTCCTCTTCACTGATCCTTTTATTTCTAAAAAGAATAACCCAAGGACAAAGTCTTTTGTATACTTCACACATACCTTTCTCGGATCCTCCACAAGGTCCATTTCTCATTTTTTTAGGACATAATTTTTCCATACAAAGATTACCTGTATAATGTATCCAACATTCACCACATGCAGAACAAAGCCTTGCAAAACTTCCTAATTCTCTTCCAGCTTCTATCTTTAATGTATTGGTCGCTGGTATAACAAATTTTTTAATATAGTTAGGAATTATTTGGGGTAAACCCCCACAAGTAAAAGTTAAAATTGTCTCTGCTTTATTAACTTCTTCTAAATTCTTAAGTATCTTTACAAAATTACCCACATTACATTCTTCTTTATAAAGAGTATATATACCTATTAATTCATAATCCTTAATATGATCTAAAATCTTTTTATTCTTCTCTTCTACCTTTTTAAATCCACACTCATCACAAGAAAAAACAAATATCTTATTGCCTTTTATAAACTCTTTTATTTCCTCAATGTTTTTAAACTCTAATCTCATTTCTCTCCACAGCCTTCAATAGATTTAAAGCCAAAACTCTTGTAGTAATCACTCCAATTCCTCCGGGAACTGGAGTAATAGCTTTTACTTTACCTTTAACTCTCTCAAAATCTACATCTCCTACTATCTTACCATCTACTATATTAGTACCAACATCAACTACAACAATATTTTCTCCTACCATATCTTGAGTTATAATACTTGGTTTTCCTACTGCTACAATAAGAATTTCGGCATTTTTTGTATATTTTAATAGATCTCGAGTCTTAGAATGACAAATAGTTACAGTAGCATTTCTGTTTATAAGCAAAAGAGATAAAGGCTTTCCTACAGATATACTTCTTCCAACAACTACAACCTCTCGTCCTTCTAAAGGAATATTGTAAAAATCTAAAAGTTCTATAACAGCTTGAGAAGTACAGGGATAAAAGCATTCTTCTCCAGCCACAATCTTTCCTAAATTTTCATAAGTAATTCCCTCTATATCCTTATTAGGAGGAACAAATTGAAAGGCTTTCTTTTTTTCTAATTCCTCGGAGAGAGGTCTGAGAACTAGTATTCCATGAAATCTTCTATCTTCTCCTATTAGATTAATCTCCTCATTAAATTTTTTTAAAGAAATAGATTTATCAAAATTTTTTCTATCAACATTTATGCCAACCTTCAAAAAAAATTTTTCAATACTTCTAGCATATGCTTCTGCTTCAGAACTATCTCCAACCTTTACAACACATAACGTAGGAAAAATCCCTAAACTTCTAAAGCTTTTAACTTTTTCCTTAATTATATTTTCTAACTTTT
>CALHTV010000087.1 GCA_938039765.1 uncultured Dictyoglomus sp.
TTCAATAATTTTATCTAAATTTTCTACAGACTTATTCAAATATTCTACAAGGAGTCTTACCGAATAATCATCTCCTATTTCTCCTAAAATCTCTACTATATAGGGAAAAAATAATTCTTCTTCAAGAAAAGGGTATATATAATAAAGAATAGAAGGATCCTTTATTTCCTTGAGAGCCTCTAAAGCTGGAATACTTAAATAAAAATCTCTCTTATTAACAATATCTAATAAATAGGGAACTGCCTTTTGAGATCTTATTTTTCCTAAGCTTTCGATTGCTGTAAATACTACATTAGGATTACCATCAGAAAGAGCAGAGATTAATATTTCTTCTACTCTTGAATCTTTCTGGGTCTCTAATATCTGGATAGTATATATCCTCAGATCAGGATCTTCATCTTTAAGCATTTCCGCCAGAGTATCTACAATATCGATCTTAGGAATAGCTGAAATTACTTTTATTATGCTATTTAATACATTTAAATCGTGATGCTCTTCTTTCATCTTTTTCAAGAGGTCTATCACCATATCTTTTGTGGCTTTTTGCAATTCTTCTACTGCAATTCTCCTTACCCTCCAACTTTCATCAGACAAGGCCTCTATCACTTCCCTTTTATCTTTCTCAGCTAATTTTCTTAAAGCCTCTATCCTAACTTTTTCGTTGGAGTCTTTTAATTTTTCTTTCAATTCATATTCTTCTTCTAAAACCTTGGTGGCATCTTCAATAGTAATTATTAATCCAAGGACATCTTTATCTGACTCTAAAGGGGATATTATGACCAACTGTTGCATATTTTCAAAATACTTTGAAGGAGAAGAAAGTTTTATAGGAATAAGATATTTGTGTATCTTAGGAGAAAGAATTCTTACAGTTCTAAATTCTAATACTTCAAAGAAGATATTCTTTATTTTAGGTTTCTCCAACTCAGGAAATAATTCCAGTAAATTTTTTCCTAAAACTTCTTCCGAAAGAAGCCCTGTCTTCTTTTCAAGCCAAGAATTCCAGTAAGTAATATTTAAGCTTTTATCAGTTGTAAGAATTCCAATATCTATACTTTCTCTCATTATTATCTCCTGTTTCTATTCTACCTTATTCTCCTTAAATTTGATAATATTCTCATAAATTAAATTTAATGTTTCAATATTTCTCTTATTAGCTTCTGATATGAATTTAATTTCCTTGGCTATATTATCAATATTATTTAAGATTGTTCTATTAGAAATCACTTGTTCTGATAATCCTTTTCTTATACTCTCGATCTGTTTTCTCATAGCCTCAATAGCTTTAGCAATTTGAGAAGAGGCTACTGCTTGTTCAGTCAATGCTTTGCTTATGTTATTTATAAAATTACTTAATCTCTCCGTTTCTTTTGATATCTGTTCGCTAGCAACAGACTGCTCTTGCATAGCTTTGGAGGTAGTTAAAGATGTCTTTCTAATAGAATCTACTGCTTGAGTAATCTGTTCTACAGCTTTTGCTTGTTCTTCTGTAGATTTATAAAGCTGAGAAGCAAGCCTTGAAGTTGTTTGTCCTGATCTTAATATTTCTCTCGCTGCCTTAGATTGCTCCTGCATAGCATCTGCTATCTGTTTTGAAATTTTTCTTATGTTATTAACATTCTGAACTATACTATGGGCTGTTTTTGTTTGCTCTTGGGTACTCTTAGCAATTTCTTCGGACTGTTTAGAGGTTACACTCACAGAATTTACAAGGTTTTGTCCTGCAATTAGTTGTTCTTCATTTGCTTTTGCTATCTGAACTATAATTTGGGTTATATCCTCTATTCCTGAAAGAATTCTTTTCAAAGCATTAGCTCCTTCTTCTGAAAGTTGGGTACTTTCTTCTACCACCCTAAGACCATCCTTAGAGGTTGATACCGCTTCTTCTGCCACCTCTTGCAAGTTCCTTATTATTTTCGCAATATCTGAGGTAGATTTAGCAGCCCTTTCCGCAAGATTTCTTATTTCCTCTGCTACCACTGCAAAACCTCTTCCTGCCTCTCCTGCTCTTGCAGCCTCAATGGAAGCATTCAAAGATAAGAGATTAGTTCTTTCAGCTATAAGATCTATAGTGTCAACTATCTCTGTTATCTCTCCAGCCCTTTTTCCCATCTCCTTTATCACTATTGATATTTGGTCCATTACATTTTTTATCTTATTTATTCCCTGAATAGCTTTTTCTATGGTTTGTCCTCCTTCTTTTACTTCTTTTTCAATCCTCTTGGAGTTCTCTTCAGCCTTTCTTGCTATATCTACCACACTTTTAATAGATCTATCAAGTTGTAAAGCACTTGTGGCACTATTAGCAGCAGCATCACTAATTTCCTGTGCACTTTTTGCTACACTCTCTACTGATCTTGCCATCTCTTCAATGGCTGTTGCTATCTGTTCTATAGAACTAGAAAGATTCTCAACTGATGCTGTAACTTCTTCGATGGAGGATGCCATTTCATTTATTGAAGATGTAGTAATTTCTGCTGATTGAGATAATTCCTTAGCATTATCTGCCACACTTTGAATAGATCTTGAAAGCTCTTCAACAGAAGAAGCTGTCTGGGCTAATGCTGAGGCTAAAGAGTCTACTTCAAAAGTAACATTTCCAATAGATTTAGACATCTCAGTAATACTTGAGGCTATTTCTGTGGAAGAAGTAGATATTTCCTGCGCCATTTGACTAATATTCTTTATCGAATTTGAGAGTTCCTCTACCCCTGCTGATATTTCTTCTACCGAAGTGCTGAAGTCATCAATATTAGTTTTAATTTCTTCTATTGATGCAGTCATCTCATTTGCCGAGGATACTACCTCTTCGGTAGATTCTGTTATGTTGTCTATCTTTTGAGTAATATCTTTAAACTCCGCAGCAAAATTTTCTAAAAGCTCATCCAAATCTTCAGGTTTTTTATAAAAATTTTCATCTTTTTTCTTTTTCATCTTCAAAACCTCCCTCTCCCTTCAATATTTCCTCTATATTTAAAATCAATACTAACCTATCTCCAAGATTGGCAATCCCTTCAAGGAATCTATTAGGAATTCCAAAAATATTTTCAAAAGACTCTTGAATTTTCTCAGGAGGAATTGGAATATATTCCCGAGCAGTATCTACTATAATTCCTAATTCTCTATTTTCCAACCTAACCACAATCATGCGAGTCTTTATATCATATGGAATTCTCCCCATTCCCAGCCTTTCCCTCAAATTAATCACAGGAATGACTTTACCTCTCGAAAGAGTAACACCATCTACATAAGAGGGGACCTTAGGAACAGGAGTTATATTCTCCACCATCTCCATCTGTTGAATATATTTACTCCTTATACCAAAAAAAGTTTCCCCCAATTTAAAAACCACATAAGAATTCTCCTCATCTATTTGATAAAGCATCTCTCTTCACCTCACTTTTAAACAAACCTTCAACATTCAGAATCAACACTACCCTTCCGTCTCCAAAATCCGTAGCTCCAGAGATTGCAGGATTTAAAAGAATCAAAGGATCATTTATAGGCCTGACAACAGCCTCTTTAATACTTAATACTCTATCCACTATAATTCCCAATTCCTTTTCTCTCATCACTACAAGAACATTACACTTCTTCTGCTCCTTCTCTTTTAAATCAAAGACTTTAGAAAGGAATATTAAAGGCAAAGATCCACCACGATAAGGAATAATGCTCATACCCCTAAACTCAGTTATCTCTTCCTTACTGATTTCAATTATTTCCTTTATTGAAGATTGAGGAATAGCAAATTTTTCATCTCCTACTTCTACAAGAAGGGTATCAATAATGGCAAGAGTCAAAGGAAGTTTTAAAGTAAAACATACACCCTTTTGAGGATCCGACCTTAAATGTAATTTTCCTCCCAACTCGTTTACTACATTTTTTACCACATTCATTCCTACACCTCTACCACTAGCTCTATCTGCCTCATCTTTAGTAGAAAAATTAGGAGAGCATATTATATCTAATATTTTTTCTTCAGAATTTACCTCACTGATATCTTTTATAAGCCCAAGCTCAAGGGCTTTTTTAGCTATCTTTTCTCTATCTATCTCCCTTCCGTCATTCTCAATCTCTATATATACTTCTTCTCCTACAGTGTAAGCCCTAAGGTAAATATGTCCCACTGGATCTTTTCCCTTTCGGATTCTTTCTTCTTCTGGCTCAATACCATGACTTACTGCATTCCTTACAATGTGGAGTATAGGATCTGCTAATCTATCTACCATATATTTATCTATTTCAGTTTCTTTCCCTGAAATATGAAGCTGGATTCTTTTATTACTTTCCCTTATCAAATCTTTTATTACGAACTGCATTCTCTCAAAAACTTCTCCTATAGGAACAAGTCTTACTTTCATAACACTTTCTCGTAATTCCCTAAGATTTTTGTCAAGAAGTCTTAAGGTTTCTGTTAAATCCCTATATTGTAAAACAGGTACAAAATCTTCTAAATACTTTATATATTCCTGAAATCTCGACTTAACTATTACAAGATCGCCTACTATTCTCATAATTTCATCTAATTTTCTCAGATCTACTCTCATGTAAGAAGAAGTAGAAAAAGTAGTAGAAGCCTTAGGCTTAGCCTTACTCTCTTCCTTCTCTCCTCCTTCTAAGAAATATCTTACTCCTACAATTTCTTTTAATTTTTCTTCCTGATTA
>CALHTV010000088.1 GCA_938039765.1 uncultured Dictyoglomus sp.
GTTTAGTAATAAAAAACGGAGAATTAATACATCTTCCTATTAAAAGAGGGGTTTTTGCTCTGACCTTTGATAATCAACCCATAATTGATATATTTAATATCGTTGTAAAAATAAATATTGATGGCACTATTATTCCTGTAAATGCAATAAATTCTCCGAGAGGAGTAGACAATGTGGTAATTTTCACAAAGTATTATGGTAAAGAAACTCAAATTAGAGAGAATGCTTCTGCTGGAATTGATATAGAAATTATTTTAGAAAATAAAATCCCTTCCATGGGAAAAACCTATGGTACTGTATCAAATATTTATTACGGAGTAAGAAAAACTCCTATTAAAGAAAATTCTTGCATAATATCCCTTGGAGGTACAGCCTTAAGATATTTGCCTTACTTCTCCCTTGGAAAAAGAATTGAGATTGTAGTAGAATGTTCTCCTCCTATTCTATTAAAAGAGGCAGTAAGTGGTGGGCCTATTTTATTAAGAAAAGGAGAAATTGTACTAGGGAAAACAGAAGAATTACCTCTTGACAGTAACATTATAAACTCAAGACATCCTCGAACCATTGTTGGAATAAAAAATAATACTATTTACTTTTTAGTTATAGAAGGAAGAAAGGATAATTCTCAAGGAGTCACTCTCCTTGAAGCCTGCAACCTACTTAAAGAATTGGGAGTGGAAGAGGCTATAAATTTAGATGGGGGTGGGTCAAGCCAAAAACTAATATGGGGTAAGCTAGTAAACCAAGATTTAGAAAGGCAAGTTCCAGTAGGAATAGGTATCTTAAATACCTACCCTTACACTGAACCAAAGTATCTATCTTTTAAAGAAAAAGATGAAATTTATCTAAGGAAAGGTGAAAAAAAGAAAGTAGAGTTAATTTTGCAAGATGAAAATTTTCATACTTATACCTTCAGTACTCAGGATTTAACCTGGACTTCTTCAAATTCGAATATATACTTAGATACAAATCTTATGATTTTAGAAGGGAAAGATATAGGAGAAAGTACTCTTACCATAGCTTGGTATGATATATCAGCAAGTAAAAAGATTTATATCTGGGATTATATATCCCTAGAGATTATCTTAGAAAAAGAACAAATATTCCTGGGAGATGTTATCTCCCCTAAAATTTTCGCTATAGACAATTTTCAAAGAAAAACTCATCTTTCTATAGATAATTTAAAATTTGATCCAACCTTTCTTAAAAAGGAAGGAACAAAACTTATAGCCATATCCCCAGGTAAAACCAGCTTAGAATATCAATTTAATGGTCTCTATTATTCTATGCCCCTTGAGATCTTAGAAGACATATATGAGGATTTTGAAAAAGATAGGAATTGGAATATAAGAGGAAGAAATTATAATCTAGAAAATACTTTTTACACTTTAACAAACCAAGCATATTCAGGCGCTAATTCTCTTTTATTAACCTACAGCTCTAATGAAAATAATACCTTTATATACTTAGATTTGGACTTAGATGTTCCCTTAAAGGCAAGTGGGTTTTCTTTAGCTTTGAAAGGAGAAGGTAAGGGATGGATCAGAGCCCTCTTTTATGACAGCGATAATTCTCCATGGGTGATCGATATAACAACTACTTCAAGCTTTAATTTCTCAAACTGGAGTACTTTAACAAAGGATTTAAAAGAAGTAAGACCTTTAACTAATTTAACTAAAACTGCTCCTAACTATCCTTTAAAATTAAAGAGTATCTATATAGTAGGACTAGATCCTCATGGAATAAGAGGAACATTACTTATTGACTCTATAAGGTTTTATTAAAATATTTAAATAATATAAAAGATAATCTATTCCAGCAATTAAGGATAATGTTACCCCACACATAAAAATTGTAGTGTTGAAAGTAATATTTAAAAGAGCCATAAGTATGGAGACAGATATCATTACCATAGCTAATTTCCCATAAATTCTAGAGGATATAATTTTTATTTTCTTAATCAAAAAATATAATCCACATAACAACATCAAAAATTCTTTTAAAAATAATATTAAAACTCCCCATCTTGGAAATATATTTTTATAACCTAAATAAAACAAGCTTACTATTACAATAAGTTTATCAGCCACAGGATCAATTACACCACCTAGACTGGATCTTTGGTTTAGTTTTCTGGCTAGATAACCATCTAATATATCACTTACAGCAGCAATTCCATAAAGAACTGCTGCTGTAAATAAATCTTCTTTTACTAAAAAAAAGGTATAGAAGGGTATTATTATAAATCTTAATATGGTGACAAGATTAGGAATAGTCATAAACCTTCCTCCTTATTTGTAAAGTACCAAAAGAGCAGCACCTATCCCACCTGCGTCTTCTCCAAGTTCTGCCCATGCAAAAGATATTTTATCCCTTAAATTTGGTAAAATTGTTCTATAAAATTTCTCTCTCATAGGCTTTCCTATATAATCTCTTACGTTAGCTACACCCCCACCAATTACTATTTTCTCAGGATCAATAATATGGACATAGTTAGCTAGTGCTATACCTAAATAATAACCTGCCCTATCAAATATACTAATCGCTAATTTATCTCCTTGCTCTGCTGCTTGATATATTGTTCTTACTGTAACTTTTTCTAAATCTCCCTCACAAAATTTCCATATTAAACTATCAGGATTATCGAGTAATATACTTTTTGCATATTTTTCTATACCGCTTCCAGAGGCTATAGCTTCAATGCATCCCTTATTTCCGCATCCACAAAGGGGACCGTCAGGAAGTACTGTTATATGGCCAAATTCCCCTGCCATACCATGAGCCCCTATCCACAACTTACCATCTAATACAATACCAGAACCTATTCCCGTTCCTATAGCCACAGAAATCATAGTTTTTGTTCCTCTTCCTGCCCCTACAAGCCACTCTGCCCAAGCCACCAGATTCACATCATTCTCTAAGAAAGTAGGAATATTGAAAAATTCTTCTAACTCTTTTCCCAGGAGAACCTCCTTCTTCCAATCATCTCCCAAATTAGGAGCATACAAAGTAGATTTCTTCTCTCTATCAATTAATCCTGGAAATCCAATCCCAATTCCTTCTATTTCTTTTAAAGGAACCCCCTTTTCTTTCAAAACATTATCTATCATTGTCTTAATTTTGTTGATAACATAATCCTTTCCCTTCTCTGCTTCAGTAAGTTGCTTATCCCTCCCTAAAACTTTACCTTTTTCATCAACTAAAAGCACATTTATTTTAGTTCCTCCTAAGTCAACACCAACAGCTTTACGCATAATTACCTCCTTTATCTTGTTAATATAAATTCAAAATCATATTTTTGAAGGGAAAGTTCCCATAATACCTCAGGAATAATTAACCGTGCAGGGAATTTACATTTAGGAATATAAAAGATTAAAATACCGCTAACTCTAGCACCTGGAAATACTTTTCCATCTCTAAATTTCATTAACTCGTAAGCCTTGAGAAGTTCTAAAATTTCTTTCTCGCTTTGAGTATTGGATCTGAAAGATATAGAAAAACTTGGTGGTTCATTAGTCTTAAAAGAAAATTCAAAAGAGAGACTAGGCTCAATCTTAGGTTGATAGTAAAACTCTCTTACCGGGAAATACTGTCTACCTGTAGCATCTATAATAAAGGATTTACTCAAAGGGTAAATCATTATTTCACTATTCGAGTTATTAACTACCTCTAAGTTTAAAACCATGATGTCTTGAGCTAAATTGTACCACTTTACATCTTTTATTATTTCTACCTTAATTATGACGTTTTCTATTACTCGGCTTTGAGGTGACACCTCTAAAGGTCTTATACATCCAGCTAAAGGTATCAATATCAAAATAAAAATAACAAATAAAAAACCTACTTTTTTCATATACTCTCACTCCTCTAAAGACAATAGTTTCACACTAATACATTTTAACTCAAAATAAGAGTTCTTGACAACAAATTAACAAAAGATTAAAAATTATGAAGGAAAAATCAATGAAGGAGGTGAAAGACATGCCTATTTATGAGTTTGAATGTGAAAAGTGTCATGAAAGATATGAAATTATGGTGAAATTAGGAGAGGATCTTCCTAAAATTTGTGTAAAATGTGGTGGAAATTTAAAAAAGATTTTTTCTCCTGTAGGAATAGTCTTTAAGGGTTCTGGTTTCTATACTACGGATTATAAAAAGAAAAATACAGAATCTGAAAATTCAAAAGAATCAAAAGGGGAGAGTTAAATCTTTCTCCCCTATTTTTTAATTCCTACAACAATTAATCTTCTTGAACCCACATGAAATTTGTGTCCTTCATAATCTCCCATAAATCTTTCTATATAGAATCCTTGTTCTTCTAGCAAATGAGCTAATTCACTTGCAGTGTAAAGATATATTTTTCTTACAAATTCTTTTTTTACATTATTCTTCAAATCATAAACAGTACGAGTAGAAATATAGAAACCTGTTTCTGGTTCAAATTGGTGTTCTGTTAACAATATATACTCATCTCCTAAAACGTCCCAAGAATATGGAATAAAGTGTCTTAATAAAGCATCTCTGTTTTCAATATCTATTAAAAGTTTTCCTCCCTTTTTTAGAACATGATATGTTTTTTCTATTGTTATCTTATCTTCTTTATAAGAGGATAACCCTAAACTTGTGTAGAGAGAAAAAATTATATCAAATTTATAATCTAGTCGATCTATCTCAGTATAATCCATAATATAAAAATCTACATTAAAGACTTTTTCTTTTTTGGCTTCCTCTTTAGCTATTTCTATTAGATCTTTTGATCTATCTATTCCTATTGCTCTATAACCTCTCTTACCTAGTTCAAGAGTATGCCTTCCAAAACCACATCCAAGATCTAGGATTAAATATCCTCGCTTAATAGCCAAAACAGATTCTAGAAAATCAATTTCTTTTTTTGTTCGTTCAGGAGTCAAATGGCGAGCTAAATATATATAGTAGTCTCTTCCAAAATATCTATCTCTCCAGTCCTTACTTTCTTCCATATTTCTGTCTCAAATAGTAGAGAAGTATAGTCAAATCTCCTGCGTTTACACCAGTAATTCTCATTGCTTGTCCAAAAGTAGTAGGTCTAACTTTTTCAAGTTTTTCTTTACCTTCGCGAGATAAATGAGGTATATCCTCGTAATTTATATTGGAAGGAATTTCTAGATTTTCATATTCCTGAAATTCCTTTACTTTATTTAACTCCTTTTGAAGGTATCCTTCATATTTAATATCAATTTCTACTACTTCTCTCCATTTTTTTGGTAAATCTCCAGCTAATCCTAACTTATCTAAATCCTCGTATGAAATTTCGGGACGTCTCAAAATATATATGAGAGGCAAGGGCTGAGTAATAGGATTTGTTCCTTTCTCTATTAACAAATTATTAATTTTCTCGGGAAAAACAGAGGTCTTCTCAAGTCTCTTTCTTTCAAGTCTGAGCTTTTCCATTTTTTCCTGAAACATTTTCCACATATCTTCACTTATCAAACCTAGTTTATAAGCTTTAGGAGTAAGTCTTTGATCAGCATTGTCTGATCTTAACAGCAATCTATACTCTGCCCGAGAAGTTAAAATTCTATATGGCTCATCCACTCCTTTTACAACCAAATCGTCTATTAAAACTCCTATGTATCCTTCGTCTCTCCTTATTATAAGAGGTTCTTTTTCTAAAAGACTCAAGGCTGCATTAGCTCCTGCAATCAAACCTTGAGCAGCAGCTTCTTCATATCCTGTAGTTCCATTTATTTGTCCAGCTAAATAAAGACCTTTTATTTTCTTGGTTTCTAAAGTTAACTTCAGTTGATGAGGATAAACAAAATCATAAGCTATAGCATAACCAGGTCTTATGAGTTCTACCTCTTCAAGGCCAGGTATACTCCTTAATATTTGAATTTGTATCTCTTCAGGAAGACTAGTATAAATCCCTTGTACATATATTTCTACAGAGTTCCTACCCTCAGGCTCCAAAAATACCTGATGAGTCTCATGATGAGGGAACCATATATATTTTTCCTCGATAGAAGGACAATAACGTGGGCCTTTTTTAACCATTCCTCCAATTCTCGAAGCAGTCAAATGAATATTAGTTAAAACTATCTCTTTAGTTTTCTGAGTTGTCCTTGTAAGATAAGATATTACCTGCTCTCTGGGTTCAGGCTCTTCCCAATAGGAGAAGGAGTGTAATTCTTCATCTCCAGGTTGGGGTATGGTTTTACTGAAATCAATGCTTCTTTTATCTACACGTGGAGTTGTACCAGTATTAAATCTACCCACTTCAAGCCCAAGTCTTCTTAGAGCATCGGAGAGTCCAATAGATGGGAATTCTCCCATCCTTCCTGCAGGTTTGGACCAAGTACTTATATGGATAACTCCATTCATAAAAGTTCCTGGAGCAAGCACAACTCTTTCTGAATAAAATTCCTTTTTAGTGGATAAAATTACTCCTTTTACCTTTTCATCTTCTATAATCAGATCAACAACTTCTCCCTGGTAAACTTCAATATTTTTTTGCTCTTCTAAAAATTGGCGCATCTTGAGAGGATAAATCCACTTATCTACTTGAGCTCTCAAAGCTCTAACTGCAGGACCCTTTGAGGTATTCAACCATTTAACCTGAATCATACTACGGTTCGTTATTCTTCCTATTAATCCTCCTAAAGCATCAATTTCCATAATAAGATGTCCCTTGCCAGGACCTCCCATAGCAGGATTACAAGGCAACCATCCCACAGTATCGTAGTTCATAGTAATAAGGAGAACTCTAACTCCAAGACGAGAAGCTGCATAGGCAGCCTCACACCCAGCGTGTCCTCCTCCTACAACTATAACATCATACTTTTCCATTTTTCTTTACCTCTAATACTCCTAGTTTTTTTAGAATAAAAAGTATTAAAAATAGAGTACTAAAAAGTAAAATAGCAGAAATATAAGGATCCTGCAATAGAGAGATAATTACTGCAACTAAGGACATACAAATATTTATCATATAAATGAAAGCAATACTTTGTTCTACATTCATACCAATTTTTAAAAACCTATGATGAATGTGATCTTTGTCAAATTTCCATGGAGCTCTTCCCTCTAACATTCTTCTTACTATAGAGAAAGCAGTATCAAGTACAGGAAACCCCATAATCATTACAGGAAGAAACAAGTTTATTATAGTACTAACTTTTAAAACCCCAACTATAGATATTGCTCCTAAGATAAAACCTAAAAACATAGCTCCAGAATCTCCCATAAATATAGATGCTGGAGGAAAATTAAAATATAAGAACCCTAAGACACTGCCCAATATACTTGCTAGTAAAAATGCCATCTCCATTCTATTCAAAAGTAAAGAAATTATAAGAAGAGAAAAGGAAGAAATAATTGCTATCCCTCCTGCAAGTCCATCTAAACCATCTATAAAATTCATAGCATTAGTAATACCTAAAAGCCAAATAAAAGAAATGGCATGAGCCCAAAAACCTTTTATTATTATTTTGGTATATGGTATTCTCCAAACATCTACCCTTACTCCTACTATAACAGCTATCAAAACAGCTAAAAAGGTCAACCAAAACTTAGGTCTTGGCTTGAGTTCTATAAAATCATCTAAAAGTCCTATCAAGAAAATCAAGCTTCCACCTAAAATTATTTTTTCAACAATTAAAGCTCTATTAAAAATAATATTTACAATCAAAATACTTAAAAAGAATGATAATCCTCCAATTCGAGGTGTAGGAACTACATGCACTTTTCTATCTGTAGGTACATCAATAGCACCAAGTTGAAGAGCTAATTTTCTAATCCAAGGAGTCAAGATAATAGATAT
>CALHTV010000089.1 GCA_938039765.1 uncultured Dictyoglomus sp.
GTTTTCTAAATATAGTATCATCTAAGTAGGCTCTTATAGTAGCATTAGGACTTTTCCAGGCTTTTTTAAGGTTATATTCTTTTACTCTTTCCTGATCAGGAGTTATAGTGGCACATTTAACTCCTATTTTATACTCTTTTATAGCTTTAGCTGCTTCTAAAGTAATTGCATCCTCACTTTTGTCTCTACTTTCAATGCCAAGATCAAAATATACAATAGGTATTTCTATATAGGGGAAAATTAGTTCTTCTTTTATCCATCTCCACATTATCCTTGCCATCTCATCACCGTCAAGCTCTACAATAGGATTTTTGACTTTTATCACCTATAAATCCCTCCTTAGAGAATTTTGCAAATCTTATTAAATTTCTTGTATTATAATAACCAATCTGAGTATGAAAGACAATATTTTGTGGTATTATAATTCAAGGGAGGGGAAAAGATGGAAAACAAGAGAGTATGGTGGAACAAAAATCCTGTTCTTATATTAATAGAAAGTCTGGAAAAGGTTTCCTCTTTAGATATTCCTGAGTTTATCTATGATTTAAAGAATAAGATTTACTCTCATTTGGAAGAGGGTTTTAAAGATTATGGTTGTAAAGTGATCCATTATGATGGAAATTATTTTGAGAATTTGAATACTAACTATGCTGTTATAATAAATCCTGTTTTAGTAGGTAAAATAAATATAGAAGTTAGGGATATTTTAGGTGAAGATAGAGAAAGGATACTGAGAGAAAAACTGCCTGAGGTATCTTTTCCTTTTGCTATAAAAAGAGGAAAAGAAATATGCAAAAAATTTAATATTTATCCTGAACTCCATCCTAATTTTGTAAACCTGATCTTTATAGAGGATACTTTTGATTTTCATTCTATTCCATCAGCTATTAAGATTCTTTTCCTTAGATTTTTTATGGCAAAATTAGGTGCTTTTAAGAATATTATAGTTCCCTATAAAGAAGGATGTATAGCAGAAGACAAGGTTATATTAGGTACTTTAGAAGGTGGACATCCCTCCCTACCTTTAAAGGAGCTATCTAAGAGATTAGTAGTTTTTGGATCCTGTAAAGAGGTAGGGGGGTGGGAGGAAATCAAAGATAGAGAAATTCCTAAGAATATATGGAGAAATTCTGAGACAGTAAATAGTTTAATAGAATTAGGCAAATACTTAGGAGAAAAAAGTTTATTATCTCCCCCTGTAGAAATTAAAAATTTAGTTAAAGATGAGAATTTAGCAAAACTTATCATAAGAATAGTAAACTATTCAAGGCAGGCAGAAGGAGCTTTTATGGCTTTTTCTCCTGAAATAAAAATATCAATCCCTAATAATTTTTATGATGGAGTATTTGTAGTCACTTGTTCTGGAAAATATGGTGTGGTAAAGACTGATCTTTCTTATGGGGATTTGGCAGGAGTTATTCCCTTAGAGAATAGAAAAGTGGGAGTTTTGAGAGTAGAAGGGGAAGATGTAAAAGGACCCTCTGTAGAAGCAGAAGAATTTACTATTCCTTTATATGAGATGAGAGAAAGGTATCTTATCGTAAAAAGTAATTTTAAAATTCCTCCTATAAGGGCAGTAGTACATCTTCATAGAGGATATGAAATTATGGAAGAATCAGAGGAGTTTTTTGAAATTAAAGTAGATATAGAAGAATATCCTCCTGTAGGATGTGGTGTAGATCTTATGCATGAGATGAGTAAATATGCTATGGAGAAAGCTGTAAAGGGTTGGCTTGAAAGAGAAAGAAGACCAAATTTTGCTATCTTTAATGTACCTAATCATGGGACTAATATTTTTTTATTCTGGAAGGATTTATCAGGAGAATTTTTAAGGGATCCTTTTTATTTTCTAAAAGAGGCTATTGAGAAAAATTGTATAAATTTTGGGGATGTGCCCCAAATGTAGGTTTTCCTCTCTTATAATTTTTTTGTACTGAAACATTAAAAAATTTTAATAATTTCAAAATGAAATTACCCCCTTTACAAAATTGTTTCTCTATGATATTATTTTTACCACATAGGGGACCAAGAGCGTGGTCCAGGTTCAAAATTTGCCTCAAATAGGAGGTGTATGTATGAGGGGCAAAATTTTAGGGGTCTTTTTAAGTGTTCTCCTTCTTACACTTTTACTTGTACCTTCCACATTAGGTCAAGTTTCTCTTCCAAGGAATGAAACTTTATACACTGTTGGAGCTCTATGGTCAGCAACTACTTGGAGTTTGTATGCACCATCATCTACTTACGGTACTGAACATTTCTTGTATCTACCATTATTCATTTACAGCAATATGAAGGATGGGTGGTTGCCAGTCATTGCTGAATCTTATCAGGTAGTAAACAGGAGAACTCTTAGGATAAAGATAAGAGATATAGCAAAATGGAGCGATGGAACTCCTATTACTGCACAAGATGTAGAATTTACCTTTGCTTGCACAAAAGAAGTGGGTATTGGCCCTGGTAATGGTTGGTGGGATTATATCCAGAGTGTAAAAGCAGTAGATAGCAAGACTGTTGAATTTGTAATGAGACCAGATGTAGTAAATTACGCATCCTTCTTAGGATATGCCCTCGGTATAAGACCTGTGCCTAAACATGTATATGAGCCACTCTTGAAGAAAGGTGTCCAAGCAGTAAAGGACTTCCAGAATGATGATCCTGCAAAACAGGTTGTCTCTGGACCATATAAACTCTTCTATACTGATCCTAATATTGTAGTATATGGAAGAATTGATGATTGGTGGGGTAGAGCAGTATTTGGATTGCCAGTTCCTAAATATATAGGTAATGTAATTTATAGAGACAATGCTGTTGCTAACCTAGACTTTGAAAAAGGAAATGCTGACTGGGCTGGTGTATTTATACCTGATGTAAGCTCTCTCTGGACTCAGAAGAGGCTTCCTATCGGGACATGGTTCAAGAATAAACCATACTATATGCCAGATGGTGTTAATCTACTCTATATAAGCTATTACAATCCACTTTTGAGAGATCCTAATGTAAGAAAAGCTATAGCATTTGCTATACCATATAAAGAAATGCTCGATAAAGCATACTTTGGATACGGAAACCAGGCTCATCCATCCATGGTAATTGACGACTTTGAGGCTTATCAAGAATACATAGATCGCGCTTATGCAAGATATGTATGGGGCGGAGATGGAAAACCCAAGACCGATCTCAAGAAGGCTAATGAAATTCTTGACAAGGCAGGATATAAGAGAGGAAGAGATGGTATAAGAATTAGCCCAGATGGAAAGAGAATGGGAACCTTTACTATACAAGTTCCTAATGGATGGACTGACTGGATGATGATGTGTGAAATGATGGCAGCAAATATGAGAGCTATCGGACTTGATGTAAAGACTGAATTCCCAGACTTCTCAGTATGGTGGACAAGATGGACTCAAGGAACCTTTGACTTTATCCTTGGTTGGTCTGCTGGTCCTGGATTTGACCATCCATGGAATGTTTACAGATTAGTACTCGATCCAGCCCTTTATAAACCATTTGGTCAAGATCAATATGGTAACTTTCAAAGATATAACAATCCAGAAGTTGGAAATATATTAAAGAAGATTGCTGCAGCTCTCGATCCTAAAGTAAGAAGAACATTATACTTCCAATTACAAAGAATCGTATACAGAGATCTACCAGTAATTCCATTATTCTACGGAGCTCACTGGTATGAATATAACGAAACCCATTGGGTAGGCTGGCCCAATGCCGAGAGACCATGGTGGTTCCCTGCTGCTCCATGGTCCAATAGTGCTCTACCAATACTCTTTGGTATTGCTCCTAAAGGGCAAACTCCAAAGGTTCCAGCATGGGTTGAGCTTAAAGCAAAGGGTGGTCTCTTGATACCTACTAACGATATCCTTAATGCTTTATCTAAGGCTAAGTAATTAGGAAGTAATTAAATGGACCACGCTCTTGGTCTCTAATAAAATTTAGAAATTAACCCCCCAGATTAATCTGGGGGGTTAATTAATTAGAGATAGTAATATCGGCTAAGTCATATCAAATAGAAGGAGGCTTATGAGTAAATGCCAAAAACAGCACTGAAACCCTTTTTAAAATATGTAGGACGAAGGTTCTTCTTCCTTATACTAACCTATTTTGTAGCTATAACTATTATATTTATCCTTCCAAGAGCGATTCCTGGAAATCCTCTTTCTCAGCTATTAAGTAGAATAGCAGTTCAAGGAGCTGCAAACCCAGAAACTATATCTAATGTACAGAAGTCTCTAATGGAAGAATTTGGTGTAGGAAAACCTATAATTGTTCAGTATCTTAGTTTTTTAGGAAGGCTTTTTAGAGGTGATTTAGGAACTTCAATCAATTTCTATCCTAAAAAATGTTTAGACGTTCTTGCTCCTTTTATTCCATGGACTTTATTTTTATTGATTCCAGCTACATTGACCGCATGGATTATTGGAAATACTTTAGGAGCGGTGGCAGGAAATAAAAGGGGTACCTGGATGGATAATTTGGTTTTAAACACTTCTCTTGTTATAAGCCAAATTCCTTACTACTGGTTAGGTATGCTACTTATATATACTTTCTCAGTTAAATTGGGAATTTTTCCTACCCAAGGGGGATATGCTCAAGGATTACTTCCAAGTTTCTCTTTTAAGTTTATAACAAGTGTTCTTTATCATTATGTCTTACCCTTCTTATCTATAGTTATAGCAGCTATTGGAGGATGGGCTATTGGTACAAGGCTTTTAGTAATATATGAGCTTGATGCTGATTATACTATATTTGCTGTAAACTTAGGAATGAGAGATAGGACAGTATTTAAATATGTATTTAGAAATATTCTTCTTCCTCAAATAACAGGACTTGCATTGAACCTTGGTTCAGCTCTTGGGGGTGCTTTGATAACAGAACTTATTTTTAATTATCCTGGGACAGGATATATACTATTTAGGGCTTTAAGTACTTTGGATTATCCTTTGATTCAAGCTATATTTGTTATCTTGATAGTTGCTATTTATTTTGCCAATTTTATAGTTGATTTTGTTTATGCTATCGTGGATCCAAGAATAAGATTAGGACAAGGAGAGGGAAGCTAAAATGTGGAAAGCAATGATAAGACCTTTATTTAAAAGCCCAAAATTTATTGTGGGAATGACTATCTTCCTATTGATAGTCTTGATGGCTATCTTTGGACCTATTTTATATCCTAAAGATCCTACATCCTTTGCAGGAATGCCTGAACAACCTCCGAGTAAAGAATACCCTTTAGGTACTGATACCTATGGAGGAGATCTATTAGCAAAGGTATTAAATGGTACTCGTTCTTCTTTATATGTGGGATTCTTAGTAGCAATAATCTCTATGAGTATAGGACTTTTAGTGGGAATATTCTCTGCAATGAAAGGTGGAATAGTAGATGAACTTCTCATGTCTTTTACCAATATTGTTTTGACGATTCCAAGTATCCTCTTAGCAATACTTATTGCAAGTTATTTAAGAATAAGAAGTTTAGAGGTAATTGCAGTGATATTGGGAATTCTTTCTTGGCCATGGTTTGCTCGTGCTATAAGGGCCCAACTAATGAGTTTAATAAATAGAGAATATGTATATCTTTCGAGACTTGCAGGATATGGGGATTTTAGATTAGCAATAGAAGATTTGATTCCCGCAATTGCTACATATACTTTTATGGCCTTTATTCTTTTCATTAATGGAGGAATATTGGGAGAAGCAGGACTCTCTCTAATTGGATTAGGACCTACCAAGGGAGTGACTTTAGGGGTTGTTCTTCAATGGGCAGTGCTTATGGAGGCAGTAAGGAGAGGACTATGGTGGTGGTTTATTCCTCCAGGATTAGTTATAGTACTTCTTACATCATCTTTACTTATTATCACAACAGCAATGGACGAAGTGTTTAACCCCAAGCTCAGAGAGAGGTGATAAAAATGAAAGATACGTTGATTCTGAGTTTAGAAAACGTAAGATCCTATTATGCCAAAGGAAATTATTATGTAAAGGCAGTGGATGGGGTATCTTTCAATATCTTTAAAGGAGAAGTGGTGGGCATAGTTGGAGAAAGTGGGTCTGGAAAATCTACTCTCTCTAATGTGATGATAATGAATATTAAGAAACCTCTTAATTTTATAGAAGGCAAAGTTATCTTAAATGTGGGAGCAAACTTTTTAGAACTAAATACCCTTCCAAGACAAGAATTGCAAAAAATTATTTGGGGAAGAGAAACCTCTATCGTTCCTCAGTCTGCTATGAATGCTCTTATGCCTACTAAGAAAATTAGAGATTTTATATCTGATTTAGTTAAGGATCATTTTGAAAGAGCTTTAAATGAAGAGGAAATTATTGAGAGGGCGAAACAGAGGTTTACTGATGTAGGATTATCCCCCAATGATATATATAGGTATCCCTTTGAACTTTCTGGAGGAATGAGACAGAGGGCAGTTATTGCAATGGCTACACTTTTGAATCCAAGACTTCTTATATGTGATGAGCCTACTTCTGCTCTTGATGTGGCGAATCAGAAATTAGTATTGAAAACCTTAGAACAATTGAGAAAAAGAGAAATTGTAGAATCTATTGTATTTATAACCCATGATATTGCAACAGTGAGGCAGATAGCCACAAGAATGGTGGTTATGTATGCAGGAAAGATAGTAGAGAACAGCCCAGTAGAGGATATCATAAAGGATCCATTACATCCTTATAGCAGAGGACTTCTTCTTTCAGTAGTAACTCCAGAACCAGAGATTAAAAAGCGTGGAATCTCTTTTATACCTGGAACTCCCCCTGACCTTGCAAATCCTCCAATAGGATGTAGATTCCATCCTAGATGTCCATATAAGATGGATATTTGTGAGAAAGAAGAACCTCCTTTGAAGAAAGTGGATACCAATAGAGAAGTGGCATGTTTCTTATTTAATAAATGAGGTGAGAAGAGATGGCAGTATTAGAGGTTAAGAACTTAAATAAAATATATGAAGTGGGATTGTTTGTAAGAAGGCATATTCACGCAGTTAAGAATGTGAACTTTACCGTAGAAAAGGGAGAAATTGTATCCCTTGTTGGAGAAAGTGGTTCAGGAAAGACCACCACTGCAAAGATGATTCTGAGACTTGAGAAACCAACATCTGGAGATATTATTGTAGAAGGAATAAATGTATGGAAAGATATTAAAAATGTGGAAGATAGGAAAAATTATTACAGAAAGGTTCATGCTGTCTTCCAGGATCCTTTTGCAAGTTATAACCAATTCTATCCTATAGACAGAATACTTCATCAAGCTCTTAAACTTATAGGGGTTGATCCCCAAAATCCAAAATCTCAAGAATTAATAGAAGAAGCCTTGGTACATGTAGGTTTAGAACCTAAAAATATATTAGGTAAATATCCTCATCAGCTTTCTGGTGGAGAGAAGCAGAGGATAATGATTGCAAGATGTTGGCTTTTGAAACCGTCATTAATTATTGCTGATGAGCCTGTCTCTATGATCGATGCTTCATCTCGTGGAGGTATAATCAAACTTTTTGAGAGACTAAGAGATGAAACGGGTACATCAATAATCTTTATAACTCATGATATGGGACTTGCTTACTATATTTCCAATAGAATATTGATCATGTATTTAGGAGAGATTGTAGAGGAAGGTACCCCTGATGAAATAATATCTAATCCTAAACACTTCTATACTAAGAACCTTATTGGGAGTATTCCTACTCTTTATAAGAAATGGGAAGATATTGGAGAACTGGAGAAGAGAGCTTAAGATCTTCTTAAAAAGGGGGAGCCTAAAGCTCCCCCTTTTTAATTTTATAAATTAGTCTCATTGTGAAATTTTTATGATATACTATTTACAAAAATTAGTTGAGGAGGTTAACAAATGGAGAGAGACATAAAAGGACTTATTTCCCAAATGACTCTTGAAGAGAAAGCCTCTCTCTGCTCAGGGAAAGACGCATGGAATACAAAACCCATTGAAAGATTAGGCATACCATCCATAAGGATGTC
>CALHTV010000090.1 GCA_938039765.1 uncultured Dictyoglomus sp.
TTTTAAGTTTAATCCTTTTAGTAATTATTATTTTAGCAGTACCACTCTTTGCTCAAACTCGTCAGTTTGTGCTTAAGTTTAATCATGTTCTTTCTCCATTAGATCCTTATCACGAAGGCTTTTTGAAATGGGCAAAGATAGTTGAGCAAAGAACTAAAGGGGGATTAAAGATTGAGGTTTACCATAGTGCTCAACTTGGTAAGGAAGAAGATATTTTAGAGCAGATTAGGCAAGGAGCTAATGTTGGTCAAAATACTGATGCAGCAAGAATGGCGATGTATTTACCAGAGATTGGGGTGATGAATTGTCCGTATTTTGTTGATTCTCCTGAAGAAGTAGCAAGATTAAAGAAGATGCCAACAGTTCACCAATGGTTAAAGAGATTGGAAAACGAGTTTAGATTTAAAGTACTTTCCTTTACATGGATCCAAGGATTTAGACATTTCATGACTAACAAACCAATTAAGAAACCTGAAGACTTAAAAGGCTTGAGGATTAGAACCCCAGGAACTCCTGTTTGGCAAGAGTCTATTCGTGCTCTTGGTGCAACTCCTGTAGCTCTTGCTTTTGGTGATATTTATCCTGCTTTACAACAAAAGGCAATAGATGGGGTAGAACTGGTTTACAATAATATTCCTGGAATGAGGTTATATGAAGTATTGAAATATGTCAATGAGACAAAACATATACTCCTTATCAATTTTGAGGTTGTTAGTGCAAAATGGTTTAGAAACTTACCTCCAACTTATCAAAAGATATTAGAAGAAGAATGTGATAAAGTAGGTTTAGAGACTACTAAAGTTGTTTTTGCAAAAGAAGAAGAAGTAAAGAAGATGATTCAAGAGAAGGGTATGATTATTGTACCAGCAAAGGATATAGATCTTGAGGCCTTTAAGAAAGCAGGAGAGAAAGCTTATGAAGTGCTGAAAGTTAAGGATGTCAAAGACAGAATTTGGAAGGAAATGAGAAAGAAGTAATAAAATTTAAGGGCTTTTTAAGAGAGAGGGCTTGAGAGCCCTCTCTCTATTTTAATTTTGCTTGGAGGGGACAGAGAAATGAAAAGAATATATGATTTCATAGGTAAATTAGAAATATATTTAACAGGAATTCTACTAGTAATTATGGTAATATTTATTTTCATGGCTGGAGTTTCGAGGAGTTTGCGTAATCCTATATATTGGGCAAATCCTTTGGCAAGTTTCTTGTTTGCTTGGGCAGCTATGTTTGCTATGGATGTTGCTTATAGACAGAATAAATTAATGAGTGTGGATATTCTTGTAAAAAGATTTCCTGAGAAAATTCAAAGATATATAAGAATATTCAACTATGTGTTCATTTTTGCTTTCTTGATTTATCTTATATTTTATGGTATTAAGCTTTCCTTCATTATGAAGTACAGAACCTTTGAAGGAATGTATGGCTTCAGTTATATGTGGGCTACTTTAAGTGTTCCAGTGGGTGCAACTCTTCTTGGAATAACTACTATTGTAAAAATTGTTGAAGAGGTACAAAATCTGAGATCCGGGAGGAAATAGAAATGCTTATAGTTGTTATTTTTTTCTTTCTTTTTATGTTATTGGGAATGCCTGTAGTTTTTGCAATCTCTATTTCAGGATTTCTATTCTTTCTACAGCATCCTGAAATACCCATCACCACACCTATTCAGCTCCCCCTAACTCAAACCATCAACTTTGCTCTACTTGCAATTCCTCTTTTTATATTGGCTGGTAATATGATGAATAATTCTGGAATTACTAAGAGATTAATAGATCTTTCTATGGTACTTGTGGGACATTTAAGAGGAGGGCTAGCCCAAGTAACATGTGTTCTTTCGGCACTTATGGGAGGAGTTTCAGGCTCTGCTATTGCAGATGCAGCAATGGAAGCAAGAATGTTGGGCCCAGAAATGATAAAAAGAGGACTTCCTAAAGGATATGCAGCAGGTGTTCTAGTATATTCCTCTTTAGAGGTCCCTACTATTCCTCCAAGTATTGGTTTAATACTCTTTGGAACTATAGCTCAAGTATCTATTGGAAGACTTTTTGCTGGAGGTATAATCCCTGGTCTTTTAATTATGGTGCTTTTAATGATAACAGTGGCTATAACTTCAAGAATTAGAAATTTTGCTCCTTTAAGAGAAAAGAGAGCATCAATTTGGGAGATGATAACTTCTTTTGGAAAAAGTATATGGGCTATTCTTTTTCCAGTTATTTTGTTAGTCGGATTAAGAGGAGGATTCTTTACTCCTTCAGAGATTGGCGCCTTATGTGTATTTTATGCTATTTTAATTGGAGTTTTAGCTTATAGAGAGCTTAATTTTCATAGTTTTTTAGAAGCTCTAAGAGGTTCTATAACTGATATTGGTGCAACTATGTCTTTAATTGCTTTCTCCAGTATTTTCTCCTATGGGATTGTATGGGAAAGGATACCTGAATTAATCTCAAATCTTATCCTTGGTATTACAAATAATCCGTATATTTTCTATTTAATCTTGAGTGCTTTAATCCTTGTAGCAGGATGTTTTATAGATGCTACTGTATTAATCCTTATGCTTACGTCTATTTTCTTCCCTATTGCTATTAAACTTGGTATAGATCCTGTACATTTTGGGCTCATTTTTGTAATAACCTGTGCTATAGGAAACTTTACTCCTCCGGTAGGGGCAGCTATGTATGGAGTATGTACTATACTTGACGTCTCATTAGAAGAATTTCTGAAAGAATCATGGCCTTTTTTATTAGCGGTGGCTTTGGCTGTTGTAATTCTTATATTTTTCCCAGATTTAGTGCTCTTTATACCTAATCTAATTTTTGGGAAATAGGAGGGATGATAGATGAATTTCAAAGACAAGGTAGTGCTTATTACAGGAGCAGGTTCTGGAATCGGAAGAAAAACTGCTATTATGTTTGCTGAAAGAGGAGCAAAAGTAGCAGTTAATGATATATCTGAAGAAAGGGGAAAAGAAACTGTAGAGCTTATAAAAAATCAAGGTGGAGAAGCAATATTTATTTTAGGTGATGTATCTTCACCTCAGGATGCTGAAAGAATAATAAAGGATGTAGTGAATAATTTTGGTAAAATAGATATTCTTGTGAACAATGCAGGGATAGTTGTGTATGGAAGGGTTGAGGATACGTCAGAAGAAGATTTTGATAAAACAATGCTTGTAAATGTAAAAGGACCATTTTTTCTTTCGAAGTATGCCGTTTTAGAAATGAAGAAACAAGGCGGAGGAGTAATAGTTAATGTATCTTCGGAAGTTGCTCTTAGAGCTATTCCAGAAAGGTGTATATATAGTGTTTCAAAAGGAGCATTGATAGCTTTAACGAAGTCCATGGCTATAGACTATGCTGGAGAGAATATAAGGGTAAATGCGGTTTGTCCTGGTACTACTTTCACTCAGGGACTTGCAGAAAGACTTAAAAGGCTTCCCAATGGTGATGAAGTTTTAAAGCAGATGTCAGAAAGAAGACCTATCGGAAGGCTTGGGAAAGAGGAAGAGATTGCCTTTGCTATACTTTTTGCAGCTTCTGATGAAGCAGGTTATATGA
>CALHTV010000091.1 GCA_938039765.1 uncultured Dictyoglomus sp.
CACAATCTTATCACAATTTGTTATCAAGATAATTCCATCTAATTGATAAGCTTCTACCATAGCTTCAATAGAGTCAGCTATTAATTCTCTACTAGCGAGAGAGTATTTCATTCCCTTATGGCCCATTGCAATTCCATCACATATTCCTATAACTCTAAACTCCATGGGGGTTCCGCCAGCTTCTAATATTCCAGTTTTAACTGCATTTGTAATAATATCTAAATGAATATGTCCAGGAATCATTTCATTTCCAGAATTTACGACTCCTATAAGGGGTTTTTCTAATTCATCTTTTGTATACCCCATAGCGTAAAATAGAGATCTATGAGGAGCTCTTTCGATTCCCTTTTTTACAATATCACTACGATTCATGCCTTTCCCTCCATTGGGCTCTTCTATATATTTTGTTAATCCTAACAGAAGAGATTAAAAGATGTCAAGGTTTTATAAGCACATTTGGAGAATTTTGTATACGTCTTCTTTATTTAGCCTTTTCACATTTCCGATGGGACCAAAGAGAGTTGCTTTTTCGGCCATTTCTTCAAGTTTTTCATCGTTGATTCCTACTTTAGAAAGCTTTGTTGGTACTCCTATGCCTTCATAGAAATCTATAAGTTTATCTATAGCTTTTAATCCAATTTCAAAGTCATCTTCTCCTTTAAGTCCCCAAATGTTTCTTCCGAAGTTTGCAAATTTGTGAGGTATTGCATCAAGAACATATTTCATCCAATGAGGAAACACAATGGCAAGTCCTAATCCATGAGGTATATCATAAAGAGCAGATATGGCGTGTTCTATAGCATGGCTTGCCCAGTCCTGTTCTTTTCCTACGCCTATTATCCCATTTAAGGCATTAGTACCACACCAGAGTATTACTGCTCTTGCCTTCAAGTCTTCAGGATTTTCTGTAAGTTTTGGGGTGGTCTCAATAATGGTTTTTATAATTGCTTCAGCAAATCTATCTTGTAAAATTGCATCCTCTTCTCTATCAAAATATTGTTCAAAAACGTGGGATAAAATATCTACAATACCATATAATGTATGATTTAGAGGGACAGAAGCAGTATTTTTAGGATCCAAAATAGAGAATTTAGGATATATATAAGGGCTTGAAATAGCTAATTTTTCTTGAGTCTCCATATTAGATATTACTGCGTTTCCATTCATCTCAGAGCCTGTAGCTGCAAGGGTCAATACAACTCCTATTGGTATGGTTGGTTTTATTGGTTTTCTATATTTAAAAAGATCCCATACATCTCCTTCATAACTAAGTCCTGCAGCAATTGCTTTTGCAGTATCGATAACACTCCCACCACCTACTGCAAGTATACCTTCAATGTTGTTTTCTCTTACCATTTCTATTCCTTTTCTTACTAAATCTACTCTAGGGTTTGGTTTTACACCTTCTAATTCGAATATTTCTATTCCTTCGTCTTTCAAGAGTTTCACAATTTTATCGTATAGTCCAATCTTTTTAATGCTTCCTTGTCCTAATACAAGCAATATTTTCCTTCCCAAAGTTTTTGCCTCTTTTCCTACTTCGTTGGTAGAATCTATTCCAAAGATTATTTTGGTTGGATTATGGAAAGTAAAATTTCTCATGGTTTTTCCTCCTTTTATGGTATTAATTTTATAAAATTATATCACTCAATATCTCCTTTTTCTAAAAGTTCAATAAATTTTTGCGTTATTTCAGGATCAAATTGTTTACCTATATTCTTTTTAAATTCATTTATTATTTCTTTTTTACTCATAGCTTTTCTATAGGGTCTATCTGATCTCATAGCAGAATAGGCGTCTACTACAGATAATATCCTCGCTAAGATTGGAATATCTTTACCTTGGAGGTTTTGAGGATATCCCTTACCATCATATCTTTCATGATGATATAAGACTGCTTGAAGTAATTTTTCCATCCTAGGAATTTGGTTGAGTATGAGATAACTAAGTCTTGGATGTTCTTTTATTATTTTCCATTCCTCTTCATTGAGTGGACCTGGTTTTTTTAGAATTTCAGATGGTATTCCTATCTTTCCTATATCATGCAATTTCCCGGCAAGTTCTAATATTTCCAGATCTTCCTTCGAAAGTCCTAATTTCTCGCCAAGTTTAACAGCATATTTTGACACATCTTGGGAGTGTAGAAAGGTATAGTTATCTTTATTGTCTATAGCATTTATTAATCCTAAGAAGACATCAAATTTAGGGGGTTGTTCTTGAGACAAAGGAGGTTCATAGGATATGATAGCATACGAATCTCCTCCTGAAACTTTTGCTTTATACATGGCTGTATCTGCTAAGGTTAATAATTTTTCAGGATCGTTAGTATCTTCCGGATAGGACGCTATTCCTATGCTTACTCTTATAGGAACTTGAGTATTATTAGGGGTTAATATTGCTTTAGCTCTTATGTTTTTTAATAATCTTTCAGCAACTTTTACAGCCCCCTTTAGTGGGGTTTCAGGAAGTATAATGGTAAATTCATCGCCTCCGTATCTTCCTACAATATCAACTTTTCTACAAGAGTATTTAATCAAAGAAGCTATTTCTTTAAGAACTTGATCTCCAAAAATATGTCCATAGGTATCGTTAAACAATTTAAAATCGTCCACATCAATCACTATAACTGAAAGAGGTTTTAAATACCTTCTTGTTCTTTCTACTTCTTTATGGAAAGACTCTTCAAGAGTTCTTCTATTTAAAACTCCTGTAAGAGCATCAGTCGTTGCTAGTTTTTCAGTCTCTTCAAAAAGTTTAGCATTTTTAACAGCTACGGCAATAAAGTTTGAAAGGTTTGATAATAATTTTATAGTATATTCATTGTAAGAATTAGGGTTATAATTTTTAAGTACAATGCTTCCTATGACTTCATTACCAAAAATTATGGGAACTGATAGAAAAGATTTTATTTTTCCTCTTAAGTTGTTCTTAATTATGACTTTTTTCTCTTTTATAGATTCCAAGATATATCTTCTCTCTGTATTTGTAAATTTATCTTTTGGAACTTCCTTATATCTTTTAGTTTTTATTTGAAATTCTTTACCTTGGCCTGGA
>CALHTV010000092.1 GCA_938039765.1 uncultured Dictyoglomus sp.
GACAGATAAATAAAGTAGGATATGGGGCTAGAATACTTATTGATCTTATGGATAGCGCTGATGAAGTGTTTTTTATTGTAGGAAAAAGCATTAATCCTGCTTATCAAAATCCTCTTTTTAGTTATGATATGTCCCTTAAATTTAGGATTATTAGAGATATAGCAGAAATCTTGAGAAAAAAAGGAAAAATAGTAAATATTGAGGCCTATTAAAAAGGAGGTAAAAAGAGTGAAACTTAAGAGGAATTTTGCCAAAGTAGAAGAAATATTAAAAAAGCATGATTATCGTAAAGACAATCTTATAAAAATTCTCCTTGATATTCAGAAAGAATATCGTTATTTACCAGAAGATGTTATCAATTATATAGGAGTAGCTTTAGATATCCCCCCTGCAAAGATATATGGAGTTGCAACTTTTTATGCCCAATTTTCTTTAAAGCCAAAGGGTAAGTATACTATCTTGGTATGTGATGGTACTGCTTGTCATATGGCTGGATCTACCTCTCTCATTGAAAGTATAAAAGAAGAATTGAATATTTCTCCGGGAGATGTCACTGAAGATCTTCTTTTTAGCCTTGATCAGGTAGGGTGTCTTGGGGCTTGTGCTCTTGCTCCTGTAATGGTGATAAATGAAGAAGTTTATGGAAATCTTACTCCTGAGAAAGTTAAAGAGATTATAAAAAACTTAAAAGAGAGGGAGATGAAAAATGTTGAGAACAATAAATGAAGCAATGGAATACATAGAGGAAAAGAAAAATGAAAGAAAGAAAAAATTACAAGACCTTAATATCTATGTATGTATAGGAACAGGCTGTGCTGCAAAAGGCTCAATAAAAGTTTACGAGGCTTTGAAGGAAATTTTGAAAGAAAACAACATAAAAGTAAATCTTCAGGCTCTGGAGGAGAGTGAAAATAGGGTTAAAAGGACAGGATGTTGTGGAAGATGTTCTTCAGGACCTTGGGTTATTGTAATGCCTTATGGCTATTTTTATTCTGAGGTAAAACCTGAAGATGTTAGAGAGATATATAAGGAAACAATACTAAAAGGAAAACCTGTAGAAAAACTTCTTTTTACAGATCCTGCTACTTCAGAAAAGGTGCTAAATTTGGAAGAGGCAAAGTTTTTCCAAGCTCAATCCTTTTACATTATGGAAGAAATTGGAAAGTGTGAATGTGACAGTATCGATGACTACATGGGAAGAGGAGGATATTTATCCTTCCTAAAGGTATTACAAGAGGAGAATCCTGAAAAGGTTATTCAAGTTATAAAAGATTCAGGGCTAAGGGGAAGAGGGGGTGCAGGCTTTCCTACAGGTCTAAAATGGGAAATAACCAAAAATAGTAAAGGAGACAAGAAATTTGTAGTATGTAACGGAGATGAAGGAGATCCTGGGGCCTTTATGAATAGAACTCTTCTGGAACGAGATCCTCATGCTGTTTTGGAGGGTATGCTTATTGGAGCTTACACCATCGGAGCCCAAAAGGGTTATGCCTATATAAGAGCGGAATATCCTGTAGCAGTAGATATGTTTAGGAAAGCAATAGAAGATGCAAGAAAGTTAGGACTTCTTGGAGAGAATATCCTTGGTACTTCTTTCTCTTTTGATATAGAGATTAAAGAGGGAGCTGGAGCTTTTGTTTGTGGAGAAGAAACGGCTCTTTTAGCTTCCATAGAAGGGAAAAGAGGAGTTCCACGTCCTCGTCCTCCTTATCCTGCTCAAGCAGGTCTTTGGGGTTATCCTACTCTTATTAATAACGTAGAGACATACGCTAATATCCCTAAGATAATAAGAGATGGAGCAGAAAATTACAGAAAACGAGGTGTTTCTAATTCTCCTGGCACAAAGATGTTTTCTGTTACTGGTCCTGTAAAGCTTACGGGTATTATTGAAGTAGAGTTTGGGACTACTTTAAGACAAATTATATATGACATATGTGGTGGACTTCATGAGGGGTATGAATTTAAAGCAGTACAAATTGGAGGGCCATCAGGGGCATGTTTATCTGAAGCTTTCTTAGATCTTCCTCTAGATTATGATTCTTTAAAATCTGCTGGTGCTATGGTTGGTTCTGGCGGAATAGTGGTTCTTTCAAAGAGGACATGTATGGTAGAAGTTGCAAGATTTTTCTTAGATTTTACGAAGAGGGAGTCTTGTGGAAAATGTATTCCATGTAGAGAAGGATTAATGCAAGCTTATCATATACTTGAAAAATTTACTCAGGGTAAAGGTTCTTGGGAAGATTTAGAAAATTTAGAGTTTTTAGCTGAATTGATTAAAAAAGCATCAGCTTGTGGCTTAGGACAGACAGCTCCTAATCCCATATTGAGTACATTAAAACTCTTCCGAGATGAATATATAGCCCATATTGAAGGAATATGTCCTAGTGGTATGTGTACTGCCTTTAAGAAATATGTGATAAATCCCCAGTTTTGTAAAGGATGTGGATTATGTGCAAGGTTCTGTCCTCAAGGAGCTATTTATGGAGAGAGGGGTAAGGCTTATGTAATTGATCAAGAGAAATGTGTGAAATGTGGAGCCTGTTTTGATAAATGTAAATTTAAGGCGATTGAGATTAAATAGGGAGGAAGATAAGTATGAAGATATATGTAGATGGAAAAGAAGTGATAATAAAAGATAATGAGCGAAATCTTTTAGAGGCATTAAGGAATGTTGGTATAGAGATACCTAATTTATGCTATCTTTCTGAAACCTCTGTATATGGAGCATGTAGATTATGTCTAGTGGAAGTAGATGGAAAAAATGTTGTAACCTCTTGTAATTTAAAGCCCTATGAAGGGATGTTTGTAAGGACAAATACTCCAGAAATATATGAGATAAGAAAAGGTATTCTTGAATTATTACTTGCTTCTCACAACAGAGATTGTACTACTTGTGAGAGGAATGGTAGCTGTAAGTTGCAGGAGTATGCTGAGGTTTTTGGAATTAGAAAGATAAGGTTTGCTAATATTCCCAAAGATAGTAAGGTTGATGATACAGCTCCAATAGTGAGGGATAACTCTAAGTGTATACTTTGTGGAGATTGCGTAAGAGTGTGTGAAGAGCTTCAAGGGGTAGCAGCTATTGATATAGCAGGAAGAGGTTTTATTTCTAAAGTAGTTCCTGCTTTTGAGCATAACCTTGCTGATACAGAGTGTGTATATTGTGGGCAGTGTACAGCCTATTGTCCTACAGGAGCTTTATCTATAAGAAATGATATAGATAAATTATATAAAGCCTTGAAAGATAAAAATAAGGTTATAATAGGTATGATTGCTCCTGCTGTAAGATCCTCTATACAAGAGGAATTTAAGTTGGAATCTGATATTTTCATCGCAGGTAGATTAAATGCCTTTTTAAAAATGATAGGATTTTCTAAGGTTTTCGAAGTACCTTTTGGAGCAGATCTTGTAGCTTATGAAGAAGCTTATGAATTTATAGAAAGATTAGAAGAAAATAAAAGACTTCCTCAATTCACCTCTTGCTGTCCAGCTTGGGTAAAATATGTGGAAGAATTTTATCCTGACTATATTGAAAATCTATCTACAGTAAAATCTCCTCAACAAGCTTTAGGAAGTATTATTAAAGAAATATACTCCAAGGAGTCTGGAATTGCCAAAGAAGATATATATCTCGTTTCTATTATGCCTTGTACTGCTAAAAAATTTGAGGCGGAAAGAGAGGAGCATAAAGGAGTAGTAGATTTAGTTATAACTGCTAAAGAACTTGCTCAAATGATTAAAGCAAGCGGAATTGATATTTCTAATTTAAAACCTGAGGTTTTTGATAGACCGTTTAACCTCTATTCTCAAGGTGGACTAAATTTTGGAAAAACGGGAGGAGTTCTAGGTACTGTTCTTACTGTTGTCGATAATAAGTTAAAGATCAAGAGTTTTGAAGAAGCAGAAATAGAAAAAGGTATAAGATTGTTTAATATTGAACTTTCTAATGGAAAGAAAGTAAAGGCTATGGCTGTTCATAGTTTAGGTAAGGCTAAAAAAGTTATGCAAAATTTAAAAGAAGGAATACTTGATGTAGATATCATAGAGGTAATGGCATGTAGTTTTGGATGTATTGGAGGAGGAGGACAGCCTTATCCTAATGATACTGCAAAAAGGGAAAAAAGAGCTAAAATTCTTTCAGAAATTGCTAGTACAAATCCTATAACTTCTCCTAATGAAGTTCCATATTTGATTGAACTTTATAACAAATATTTGGATCATCCATTAAGTCATAAAGCTCATGAAATACTTCACACTAGTTATTCTCCTAAAAGAAGGGTTCCTGAAGAGGATATAGAAATCTTACCCCTTCCTGTTTCAGAAGAGGAGAAGGTAAGAGTAAGGGTTTGTCTTGGTACGTCTTGTTATCTAAAAGGCTCGTATAACATATTATCTGAACTTATTGATATTGTGAGAAAAGAAGAATGGGCTAAAAACATAGAGGTAGTTGGTACTTTTTGCACTGAAAACTGTAGTAATGCTCCAAATATTCTGGTTGATGATATACTTATAAGTAGGGCAGATATTAATAAAGTGAAGGAGATGTTAATGGACTATGTTAAGAGAAAACAGGGAGTATCTGATGTTTCCTAAAGCTACTTTGGAGAGATTAAAGCTTTATCATAGACTTCTCTCTGAGGAGAGTAAAGAATATGTATCTTCAGAGGAAATAGGAGAAAAGCTTAATATTCCTCCTGAGCAAGTAAGGAAAGACCTGTCTTATTTAGAATATAAGGGAAAACCTAAGGTAGGTTATCATGTAAAGAGCTTGCTAGAAGAACTCAATAGGCTCTTTGGAATTGATAAAAAGGTAAAAGTAATAATAATAGGTGCAGGAAATTTAGGTTCTGCTCTTGCTAATTATCCTGGTTTTGCAAACTATAATATAGAAATTGTAGGAATATTTGATAAGGATCAAGAAAAAATTGGAAAAAAAGTGGGAGATCTGGTGATTTTATCTTTAGACTTTTTGGAGAGGGTTATAAAAAGATTTAATGTAGAAATAGGAGTAATATGTGTGCCTAAAGAATCAGCCCAAGAAGTTGCAGATTTATTAGTAAAAAATGGGATCAAAGCTATATGGAATTTTGCTCCTACTTTTATAAAAGTTCCTAATGAGGTTATAGTGAGGAATGAAGACATATCTTTAGGACTATTGACCTTGAAACATATGTTAGAGGTAAAAAGTAGTCAAGCTAAGGAAGCGTAAAGACTCTATTGGCTATATCTTGGTATTCAATTCCCTCCTGGTGAGTAACCATCAGGAGGGATATTTTTTTCTCATGGAGATATTTTATTAAAAATTCTTTTACTTTTTCTTTCATTCTTGCATCTAAAGATTTGAAGGGTTCATCAAGAATGAGGAGATTATGAGGAATAGTAAAGGCTCTAACGAAGGAAAAAATCTGTTGATATCCTCCAGAGAGTTCTTTAGGATATAAATTTAAATAATCTTTGAGGTTGAAATAGGTAATTAAATATTTAAGCATTTGATGATCTTTTGCTGTAAGTTCTAAATTTTCTTTCATTTTAAGCCAGGGGAGGAATATAGGGTCTTGAAATTGAAAAGATATTTGAGGTTCTTCAAAGAATTCTACAACTCCTTTATCAGGGGATATTA
>CALHTV010000093.1 GCA_938039765.1 uncultured Dictyoglomus sp.
GGGTAATTTTAGGAGATAACTTAGAGACAAACTCATTAAAAGATAGGAACATAATCTTTATAGGAAGATTTAATGATAAAAGAGTAGAAAAATTTGCTGATAAATTATGGATAAAACCCGAAGGAGAAAAATTCTCTTTCAAGAAAGATTTAGGCCTTTATTTTGATGGATTTAATACTGATTGTATATTTCAAGCAGATTACTCCCCTTTTGGCAAGAATGGAGTTTTATACTCTATCCTTTACAACGATGAGAGCTCACTTCTTAAGCTGAATAATCTTTTGGAAAAAACTACAAACATAGAGAGAATATATGGTCAAGTAAGTATAATAACTAAGTTGGGACTCATTCATTCCTTTACCTTATTTGAGAAGAAGTTATCGTGGATAAATCTATGGGAAACAAGACCTATAATTTTTTATTTAATAGTCTTTATCTTTGTAATAATTATTACAATAATCACTCTTTACTATTCTAAGAAAAAGAGAAAAATTTAAAAATTGGATTATCTCTAAGGTTCCACAAGTCTTCCCATAAAAAGAATAGTATTAGTTTGAATATGGTGAATTAAAAATATAAATGGTCGATCTGCCTTAAATAAAATTGGTTGCAGAGCTATGGATTTTCCTGACATAATCACAGCAGTGGCTGCTGCAGCTTCTGTACCTTCTTCATTTACTTCTATAAAACTTTGATGTATTACCATACTTATATATAAATCTCTACTTCCTGTCATTCCTGAGAAATCAGCTAACATATCATCAAAAGCATCTCTCATACCTAAACTCATAAGAGGCTTATTCAGTATAAACCTTTTTTCTAATTTATATTTTGGTATATATACATCAACCCTCTGAGACGAAAGTTTAGAAAACAAAAAGTTCAATTTCTCTATAGAAAGATCCTTTTCTATCTCCGAAAGATTTATTCCTTTCTTAGGAAGAAGAATAATCATAGAAATTTCATTTCTAGAATAAGGAAGTTCTAATACTTGGAGTTTTTCATCCTCACCATAGTTAAATTTTCCTTCTTGATACATCATAGGAATATTAACCTTTTTTGTTTCACTCACATAAAAAGGCATCTCTTTAGTTTCCTTAGAATCAAAAGTATTTTGCCAATTACCTTTAAAATAAATCGCATTAACTAAGACTAAACGAGTCATAGAATTAATCTCTTCTCGGAGTATTAGATTCCTAATCTTATTATTGGTCTTATCCTCTACCCATTTATTTATAGTCTCCCTTGCCTTTTCTCTTTCTCCTGCATCTACAAAATTTACCTCATTAAAACCTGCCTCATAATACTTATTAAGCAAATCTAAAAACTCTTTCCTAAAGGGATAACCTCTCTGTCCCCACAAAGAGTTGGCAACTGCTAACTGATAATTTTTATCAGGCTTATTAAAAATAGAATTCAACTTTGCAAAAGTAGAATGTAAAAGATCCTGAGAAAGGGTGAAATGTAAAACTTCTGCCATTTTTTTCTCAGTATTATCTCTTGCTCCAGCATAGGTCATAGCAAGAGCAGAGGATATGCTATAAGGAGAAAAAAAGGAATTACCTTCGTTTTTTGCCAGTTGTTTATAAAGATCTATAGCAAAGGAATTATTTCCAGAAGCGAGAATTTCAATATTTTTATCTCTAGAATTAGCAATAAGAAGAGAAAGAAGCAAAAGAAAAAAAATAGAAAATAAAAACCTCTTTTTCATATAAATTTACCATTTTCTGATATGGCAAAAGAAATTTTTAAATCTTTTTCTAAGAGAAAAAATAGAACTAAGTGTATAATTGAATTATAAAATAAACAATCCTGAGGTGAAAAATGAGCTTAAGAGGAAGTCTCCAAAGTTTACCTCTATGGGAAGTCTTATAGTTACTCTACTCAGGAAGAAAAACAGGAATTGGCGTTTTTGTATATCCATGGCCAAGATTACCCAACTATTACATAGACTCTACTGGTAATCCTGTAGTACCTGATACCTCTAAAGAAGATATAAGAAAGAACTATACAGAAATAGAAAAGAAAGTTTTAGCAGCATATAAAGCTGAAATATGGAAAGATCTATTCCCTAAACCAGAAGAATATCCTGTAAAAAGTTGGGGATATTTATGGATGTATCCAACTCCTGACGAAGATATGAGAGCTATAGGAAATAAGCTTTTTGAATATGTGATAAGAAATATTCCAAAATTAGTAATGGCTCCTACAAAGGATTTTGATAAAGTAAAGAAAGCAAAAAGAATAAAGAATATAAGCAAAGTAAAAGAAAACCTGTTTTTCTTCCAATAATATTATCCCTTTTTAAAGAGATAGTAAGTACCCCAATTATTATCATCATAAAGGGCATAGTTAAATAAAGGAATTTCTCTTCTACTTGTATAGGATTTATGAGAGAGGCTATCCCAATCACAACCAGAAGATTCATAACATTAGCTCCTAATATATTTCCAATACCAATATTAGGTGTTCTTTTTATTATCGAATTTAGAGTATTGGCAAACTCTGGTAAAGAGGTTCCAAAGGCTACAACAGTAAGTCCAATTATCATTTCAGAAACACCTAAAATTTTTGCAAAAAATACAGCACTATCTACTAGCAATTTAGATCCTAAAACTACAATACCTGCAAGTATAAAAACATAAACAATATCTTTTTTATAAACTTCTGAAGCGTTTCCCCTTTTGTTTTCGCTTCCTAAGAAAACATTATGTCTCACAAAAAGTATATAAAGCACTAAAAGTAAAGCTCCTTCGCATCGGCTAAGATTCTTATCAATACTCATAATTAATAATATTATCGAAAACAAAAGCAATAAAAGAGCATTTTTCCATCCCTTATCATCCACTTTTATTGGTACAAAAAATGAAGGAATTCCTATAATGAGTGAAGTATTAATTAAAACACTTCCAAGAGCATTTCCCAAGGCAAGAGAACTTTTACCTTGTAGGGAAGATACAAAAGAAACACTTATTTCCGGTAAAGTAGTAGCAATACTAGCAAGCAAAATCCCAATAATAAGCTCGCTTACATTTAAACTTTTAGCTATAAATTTAAGTTTTTCTATAAAGTAATCAGACCCTTTTACTAAGAGTAGTACTCCAGTTACAAATAAAAAAAGATTAAGAAAAATCATCTCTTCAAACAGTATTCCTCAAAATTTTTTTTAAAAAGTTGATTTAAATCCCTCTTTATATCTTCTTCTTTTATTTCCCATCCTGCTTCTACCAAACCTAAATATTTCTCAACAAGTATTCTTTTAATTATCTCAATACTATGTTTCCATTTGTATATCAACTGATCCAAAACCCTTGCATCGGAATGTTGAGGTATAAAAGAAAGACCAAGAAGTTCAAATCTCATCCTTGTTATCTCTTCAACAAAAAGAGGAGTATTCAAAAACCACCAACATCCAAAGGGCATTAAATTTTTAAACTTTCTCGCAGTTACACAGAGTTCATGTTGGTTTTCTCTAGATAGCATAGTAACCAAAAATTTTACCTCTGGAAATCTCTTACAAAGATTTTCTACAGCACTTATATCAGCTTTTCCTAAACTATCTCCTGCGTTTCTTAACAGAGGGTTTATCCTTCTTTTTACTCCTATCATTAAAGCTACAGTAAGCTTATATTCTTGGGCAAAAGGAATTATTATTTCCTCTAAGATTCTATTTCTCAAAGAGTTATCAGGGTATCTATAATCAGGAGGCAAAGAGATAGCTAAATATAAAGGATTCATAAGATTATATATGGCCTCTAAAAATTTTTTTATCTCTTTTTTATTCCCTTGATCGATCTCATAGGATACTTCATAACCCATCTCCCTAAGAAAAAGAAAAGCTTCCTCCCAATTATTTACTAATGTATCTAACCTTAGAGAGGGCTTAAATCTAGAATCAAAATCCTTTTCTTTGTTCCAAAACTTCATTTCCTCTTTATCAAAGGGATCATTAGTCATTACCACAAAATCTATATTAGCCTTCTCAAAGACTAAATTTATATGTTCTTTAGGATTTAAACTATTAAAAAAGCTTCTATATTCCTCTAAATTTTTAGAATTAGGATCAAGACCATATTCTTTAAGTATAGTCAATACTCCTCTTGCCGCCTCACTAAGAGGAGATCTTTTTATAAATAGAGTTTCCCAAACAATCTCTGCTTGTTCTTTTTTTAATAGAGAGTAGAAAGTTTGAGGATCTATCTCGATAAACCTCAAAGTTTCTGCAACAAGATAATGATAAGTAAGGAGATCATCTATTCCCCTTAGAAAAAATTTGTCAAAAAAAGGAGGATATAAATGAGTGTGAATATCTATTATTTTTGTCTTTCTTAATGAGTCTTCCACTAATTTTTCTAACTTTTCTTTGATGAGCATAGGACTTATTATAACATAAAAATAAAAAAGAGAGGAAGAAGCCCAAACCTCTTCCTCCCAATTTAGTTACTAAAAATTTTTATTCAAATAAGATTTTCATACTTTCTTCATGATCAAGATCCATTACATAAGGAATTCCTGTAATTTCTGCAGCCTCTCTTGTGAGAGCTACGAGATCATCTCTTGATATATATTCGAGCTTAAACTTCCTTGCTCCTGCCATAAACTGCTTAAGTCCTACTGCAAGTCTATCGAAGTATCCATATACTCCTAATGCAGCAGGAGGGACTTTCTTCCAATCATCTCCTAGAATCTTTTTCATTTCTGAAACAGCAGTAAATATTTCTTCTACATCATTTCCATATTCAGCATAATCCTTAGGAATATTTCCACTCTTTATAAGGTTACCAAGGGTTTTTCCAACCATTGCAGCAGTAAGTGTAGCTCTTCCCATAGCTACAAGCTTAACATATGGTGCACCTAAAGCTAATCCTTTAAAGATATGATCCTCAAGAGTGAATCCTCCTGCTATGGCTATAGTTGGAACATGCTTTCCTTTTTCTGCAAGCATTTTTGCATACTTATAGGTTAAAGCTTCTAAGTACACCGTAGGTATACCCCATTCATTCATCATCCTCCATGGACTCATTCCAGTACCACCACCAGCACCGTCCACTATCAGCAAATCAGCTTTTCCTTCGGAAGCTGCTTTTAAAGCTAAAGCAAGATCTCTAGGCCTGTAAGCGCCTGTTTTTAGAGAGATATACTTTGCTCCTCTCTTCCTTAATTCTTCTGCCCTCTTAACAAATCCTTCCACAGAGGCCATTCCTAAGCGTGAATGTCTTTCAAATTCTTTAATTCCACCCTTTGCAAAAAGATCTTGAATTATTGGATCATCAGGATCAGGAAATACAATATAGCCTCTATCTTTTAATTGTTTTGCTCTCTTTATATCTGAAAGTTTAATTTCTCCACCTATATCCTTAGCTCCCTGTCCCCATTTAATTTCTACGAATTCTATTCCTAAACTTTCAATTACATATTCAAGAACACCAAGCCTTGAATCTTCAACATTTTCTTGAACTATAATTCCACCATAATTGTCCTTCTGCCATTGTTTAAATAATTTAACTCTTCTCTCCATCTCAGGAGATTTTATCACTTTTCCATTCTTAATCTCAGAATCAGGATCCACTCCACAAACATTCTCTCCTACTCCTACCATAGTTCCAAATAAGGCAGAACCAATAGCAATTCCTTCCCAATTGTCCCTTGCAATAAAGGTAGAGCCAAGACCAGTAGTAAACCAGGGAGCTCTAAGCTTAATATCCCCTATTTTAGTTTCTATATCTACTGCTGGAAAAGTTGCCTTGTCAGGATCAGGTTCTACACCTTGAGCTCCTACACAGGTACCATTTATATTGAAATGAGAAAAATCAACAGGATAATCTTTTTCAGAAGCAGAGGTAACTTTTCCATAAGGTTTTGGATAAATATATTCTCTTCCACGTACAGCAGATTTTGCTATTTCACAATAACCAGGACATCCATCAAGGCAAGTAACACACATACCACTAAAAGGAGAATAATCTTTTAAGCGAAGTCTTGTAAGAGTAGCTTCTGAAAAATTAGGTTTAGAAAAAGACATACTTATACACCTCCCAGCATTTTAAGTAAATTTAAAAATAACATTGAAATTAAATATTGTCAATACTAAAAGGAGGGCAATTTATAAGAGCTTTATAAAGTACAAGGGTAATTGTTTACCTTAAAATTAAAAAAAATAACAATACAAAAGGGAGACCTTAAGGTCTCCCTTTTGTTAAGGAAATTACTTTAAGTATTCGTTATAAGATCTAGAAAATCTTTGTATTCAAATATCCTATAATTGGAGATTCTTTTGCTTTAGATTCTGCCTTTAAATTTATTTCTTCGTTATTAAATCTTCTTACTCTACTTTTTTCAAAAGTCCTCTCATTTATTCTAACCTTAACAGGAAGTGTTTTCATCCTCCATCCCTCCTTTTTTAATTTTCAGCATAAATTATATATAACACATGTTAATAATAATTTAAGCATTATTTAAATTTAACTTAAAGGTAGGTTAAATTTCTATTAAAAAAGTCGGAGATTAAAAAATAAGAAGGAGAGGCCTTTAAAAAGCCTCTCCTTTTAAATATTTAGAGTCCTAACATTAAACTATTATTGTCTCAGCACCTCTTCCCAGGTAGTTACAGGCCACGTAGTCTTAAATAGCTCCTCTACAGCTGGTTTTGCCTTCTCCCTTATTTGGGACATAGTCTTAGCGTCTAAATAAATAACAGTCATACCATTATCCATAAGAAGTCTAAGAATATCATTTTCACTTGCAAGAATTTTCTTCGTTGCATTATCACATACCTTCTCTGCTGTCTTTACAAATAATTCTTGATCTGCTTTAGACAATCTGTCGAAAGTCGGTCTATACATATGCACCCATCCAAAGGATACTAAATGGTTTGTAATTATTAGATATTTTTGTACCTCATACAATTTATAACCAGAGATTTGAGTTAAGTCCCCTTCTGACGCCTCTGCTGTACCATCTTTAAGAGCCTGATAAAGTCCTGTCAAAGGTACAGTAACAGGTTTTGTTCCAAGTGCCTCCCAAACTTTTACCCAAGTAGGTACTACTGGAAGTCTTAATCTTAATCCCTCTAGATCCTTTAATCCAAGAATTGGTTTATTAGATGTCATTTGTCTATATCCTCGGTAAAGATAACCAAGGGTATACATATTTCCGTTTTTGAGCACTTGTTCCTTTGCTTTCTCTCCTATACTTCCCTTCATAATTCTGAAGAAGTGTTCGTAATCTTTTAATACAAAGGGAGCATTTATGAAGAAATAATGTGGTGCAAATACTTCTATAGCTCTTCCTCCAGTGAATTGCATATCAGCCTCTCCTTTGGAGCATCTCTCATTAGCCTGCTCTTCTGTATCTTTAGCAATAGATAGCTCGAACCTTATTCTCCCCTTTGTTTCCTTTTCAACTATATCCTTAAATTCAATCATTGCTTGAGTTATAATATGTCCCTCGGGAAAAGGAGATGTAGCTTTTATTACAGTGGTCGTTTGAGCAGAAAGAGCGGACACAAAGAAGACTAGTAAAATGAAACTAAATAGTGTAAAATATTTTTTCATAAAATATCCCCCCTATTTATTTTATTATCCGAGGGAGAGCTTAAACCTCCCTCGGACCTTTTCTAAATCAACTCTACCTTTCTCCCCTCCTCACTAGAATAATATCCCGCATATAATACTTTCGCAGTTTCCTTCGCTAATTCAAAATTAGAAACAGGTTCTCTATTCTCCTTAACAGCTAATACAAAATCTTTTAACTCCTGAGGAAAACCTCTTGTCCAGAAATCATCGGGGGATGGGAAATTCCATCCTGATTTAGTTTCTATCTTTTCAGCTATATATTCATCTTTCCATACTGTCTCCTCAGGTGTATACGCGACCATCATATTATTAGGATTAATATTTGCATAAATCATACCTTTAGAAAGACTTACTTGAACCCAATTTTTAAGTCCTCCCAAACTAATATCGTTGGAAAACACGATTCCTTTTGTACCATCTTCAAAATCTATAACAAGAATAGACCAATCTTCCACATCCTCCCAATTAGTAGCCAAATAATGTTTTTCTTCTTTAAGAAAGTTTTCTGTCTTTGTTAAGTTTCCAATCTCTCCCCAAACAGCCTTTGCTCTTATTGGCTTCCCATCCCTATGAATCCCCTCAAAATGTTTTAAATGAAGCACCAATGCAACAGGATGAGAGCCAAGTCTCATTAAACTTCCTCCACCAGAAGTTTTCCATAATTTAGCATAACTAGCGTGAGACCCTGAATGGCTACATTCTGCTCTTATCTCTAATATAGGAGAAGAAGATGCAAGAATCATTTTCTTCATCTTTTCGAGAGCTGGAGCATAAACTAAATTCTCTCCATACATAAATTTAATTCCATTCTCTTTTATTACCCTCTCAATCCTCTCAATTTTCTCTAATACTTTTTTATACATATGACTTTTAGGTACTTCAAATCCAATCAAATTTTTATCTGAGTCTTCCCCAAAATAACCTGTAAGAGGCTTTTCACAGATAACATGTTTCTTATTCTCAGCAGCACAGACAATTACCTCATCATGCAAATTTGTTGGAGTACAAACATCTACTATATCAATATCAGAGGAAGCACATAATTCTTCAAAGTTATTAAAAACTTTTGGAATATTGTATTCTTGAGCAAAGTTCTCAGCATTTTCCCTTTTCCTTGAACAAACCCCTACTATTTCTACATATGGAATTATCTCTTTATAGGCAGCCATGTGTATTTTAGCTATAAATCCTACCCCTACAAGTCCCACCCTTACTTTCTCCATAAGGTCCACCCCCTATATGATTTCAAGAATATCAGGTTTAACAAAAGTTATTCCTTCTACTTCCACTTTTAGTGTGGGAAAGATTATAGGCTTTGTAATCATAAAAGGTCCTCTCTCTGTTACAATAAAACCATCTTCCGATTTTGTTCCTGTAATAGATGGATTCCAACAAAAAGCTTGATTTTTATAAACCTTTTCAGTAGTATTAGGTGTCACCCTAATATCCCTTGGATAATACCCCATAGATCCACCTTGATGATGGAGTTTCCATTCATCTTTGTAACCCCTCTTTTCATATTCTTCTATAGCAGAAAGCACTGGAATTCTCATTTCTTCTCCTATTTGGGTTTTTGCTATCATAATACACTCTATCTCTACATTATCTTTATATTGTTTCCTTAAACTCTCAGGAATTTTACCAAAATGAGCCATTCTTGTTATTGTAGCTATTAATCCTTTATATCTTGCATTAACTGAAGCCATAACTAATTTTTCAATCTTTTTATTCTTAGAAATAGGATGTCTATAGTTTCTTATTCTATCGTCCGAAGCAATCATAAAAGCCGTTGGTTCAATTCCTTCTCTCCAGAGCTTAGCAGATATTTTTCCTGCTATTTCAATCTCCATCTCTCCAGGTTTTGTATCATACATTAATACTTCTTCTACTACTTTTGATAATTTCTCTCCTAAATATTGGTATCTTTCTATCTCTCCCTCGGTTAATTCATATCTTAATCCTTTAAAAGTATTATCTACAAATTGAGTTCCAGCCAGAGGAACATCACAACCAATTTCTCCATTTCCAATAATTTTCTTTACAATTTCCATTTCTCTATCCTCATACCACTCGTACTCTAACACTTCAAAACCTATTTCTCCTACTTCCTCATCTCTCATTCTTTTGGCTTCAATTTTATTGGCAATTACAAATTGTTCTCTCTCTGTCACAAGAACCGACGTTACTCCCATCTCTGTCGCCATACCTACAAAGTTAACTCCTCCTGCCGTAATCCAGGAAAAATTAGGTTGTTTCTTTATAAGCATCGCAGAAAGTTTATTCTCTTTTAAAAAATTTCTTACTTTTTCTAATTTAATCTTTACCTCTTCTTTTCTATACATTATAATATCCCTCCTTTTACTTTCTTTCCTTCTCTGCAGATATTACTCCAAAGACTATTGATAGAACTGAAAGTATTATTAAAGTTAAGGAAATAGGACTCCTAAAAATCACTGTATAATCATTGCCAGAAAGAATAAGAGCCCTATTTAAATTTTGCTCAGCCATAGGCCCTAAGATTACCCCAAGTATAAGAGGAGTAGCAGGAAAGTTATGTTTTCTCATAAAATAACCTATTAATCCAAATATCATGGCTACTGCTACATCATATAAACTATTTCTAATGGCAAAAGAACCAATTATTCCAAAAACAAGAACTATAGGCATCAATATTTTTTTAGGAATTTCTAATATATAAGGAGAGGTTATAGTAGCCAAAAAACCAGTTATCAACATCATGAATTGAATAATAAACCAACCTGCAAAAAAGGAATAAACAAGATCTGGTGTTGCTTGGAACAAAAGGGGACCAGGTCTAACTCCTATAAGAATCATTGCACCAAGCATTACTGCAGTTACCACATCTCCAGGTACACCAAGGGCAAGAGTAGGTACTAATGCACCACCTGTCACCGCATTATTAACACTCTCAACTACAGCTACACCTTCTAAGGCTCCCTTACCAAATTTCTCTTTATTTTTAGACCAATTTCTAAGTTGATTATATGCTAAAAAAGTGGCTATAGTACCTCCTGTCCCTGGAATAACCCCAATTAAGATGCCTATAATTGCTCCTACCAGAATAGGTATAAGAATGGATTTAGCCTCTTCCTTTTTTAGGAATATTTCTGATATTTTATGCTGAATTTTTGCTTCTTTCTCTTTTTGCTCAAGCTCAATTAAGATCTCGGTTATAGCAAATATTCCTATAAGAACTGGCAAAAGCTCAAAACCAGCAGATAAAGCAGGAATACCAAAGGTAAATCTGGTAGATCCCCTAATATTTTCTATTCCAACAGTAGATATAAAGACTCCTAAAAGTCCTGAAATTATACCCTTTAGCAAAAATCTACCTGAAACACTAGCAATAATAGATAATCCAAAAATTGCAAGAGCAAAATAATCAATAGGTGAAAATTTCAAGGCAAAAGCTGCAAGTTGTGGGGCTAAAAATACTAAAACAATACCACTCAAAATACCCCCTGAAAAAGAAGCTAATAAAGCTGTAAATATAGCCTTTCCAGCTCTTCCTTGTCTTCCTAAGGGATAACCATCTATTAAGGTTGCTGCAGCTGAGGGTGTTCCTGGAACTCCTAAAAGAACAGCTGATATAGACCCTCCAAACATTGAACCTGAATACATCCCAGCAAGCATAAGTAAGGCAGATTTAGGATCAAGATAGTAAGTAAAAGGTAAAAGTAAAATTATTCCCATAGAGGATGTAACTCCAGGTAAAGCTCCTACAATAACTCCTCCTACAGTTCCAATAAACATTAGGAGTAAATTACTTGGTTGAATAGCTATTTTTAACCCTTCTATCCAGTAATTTATCATCTTTATACCTACCTCCTAAACTAAAATAGCGAAAAAGAAGGAAGAGGCACCTTAAATATACCGTAAAAGATATAATAAACCATTAAAGTAAAGATTATACTGATAAGTATTGCATAATGTATTTTTCTATATCCAAAAAGATACATAGTAAGGAGCATTAAGAAGGGAGTCAAATATAAGAATCCTATATATTTCACCAAATATACATATAAAAGACCTGAAGCTATCAAAATAAAAATACTTATAAGAGCTTCTTTGGAATAAATTTTTCGAGGTTTTTCCCTTATACCTTGAATCAAAAGAATAATTCCACATATAATCAAGCCAACAGATATTATTTCAGGAAAATCTCCAGGACCAAGCCCTAAAGAAGAATTAGGCATACCTAAAGCATTAATAAGTATAAAGATAGCAAAAAGAATTATCCCTAATCCTATTCCAGTATCCCAGGTAATTTTCAACTTCATTCTACTTTTCCTCCTAATAAGAAGTTTATCCCCCTACCTAATTTAAGGTAGGGTGATGTACAAACTAGTATTTATATTTTGTTCCTAATTTATTACTCTTTATAAGATTTTCATAGTATTTATCATAATCCATTATAAATTTTGCAAAGGAGGAAGGTCCTCTATATTCTAAGGTCAATGACAATTCTTTTGCTTTCTTCTGAAACTCTGGATCCCTCATTGCTCTATAGAATATAGTATGCAACCTATCCACAATTTCTTTTGGTGTGCCCTTCTGTACTGCTACCCCTCTCCACATTCCAAATTTAAACTTAAATCCTTGTTCTGCTGCCGTAGGTACGTTAGGATATTTTTCAAGACGTTTATCACCAAAAACCCCTAAAATTCTAAGTTGGCCTGCATCTACATTGCTCAGTCCTTCTGGTGCTGCCCCCATATAGGAATTTATATGTCCTCCCACAAGAGCTGTAACTGCAGGCCCACCACCCTCAAAAGGCACATGGGTAAGTTTTATTTTAGCAAAAGCCTCAAAAGCAAGAGCAGCTAAGTGAGTTCCTCCACCAGCACCACCATTACCAATAGTTATTTTTCCAGGATTTTGTTTTGCATATTCCACATATTCTTTCAAATCTTTCCAAGGAGCATCACTTCTAACAAGTATATAGCATGGATCATTAACAATTAAAATTACCGGCTCGAAGGAATTAACATCAAACTGTACTGGATCCATATGAGATTTAATCAGAATAGGAGCAGCAAAGGAGAGAAGAGTATATCCATCGGGCCTTGCCCTTAAAAATTCCATGGTACCAGGCACAGCTCCACCACCAGGTATATTATTAACAACTAATGGTTGACCATTAGCATATTTAGGAAAGACAGAAGCAATAGCTCTAAAAAGAACATCTGTAGCTCCCCCTGCAGACCAAGGGACAATAATTTGAACAGGCCTTTTCGGAAAATCCAAGCTAGTCCCAAAGGTAATTAATAAAAGTGTCACTATAGATAGAAAGACACCTAATTTTCTTAAGTACATAGCTATATCCCCCTTTCTAAGATTAATTTAGAGATTATAATTTTACATCACCCCCAAATTTAATATTTTTTTAATTTTTCTTGTTGCATAAAAAATTGTTTCGTGCTTTATTGCTCTATTTTAAATCTTCTATAATTAAAATTTAACTTGCTTATAACCCCTAATTTGTCATTCTTGCCCTGCTTTTTTTATAGCAAAAAATAATAATTTTGACAAGAGCTTTTTAAAGTAAATTAAAATTAATAGAATAAGATTTAAAAATAATTATCTAATCAAGGATTTAGAAATAAGGGATTAATTTTTTAATAGAGGCTAAAAATTGCAATTTAATTTTTTTAAATTTATCAAGTGGGTATACTCCTCCACAACCATATCTACAACCTTTTCCCAGGATATATATAAGCTTTCTTTTGCCTTTTCTCCTACTTTTTTCAACAAATCTTCATTAGAGATCACTTCTTTAATTTTTTGAGCATAAAGAAAAGGATCATTAGGAGAGAGAAATCCATTAACTCCATCTATAATACCTTCTGCTACGTTTGAGCCTTCAATAACAAGAGCAGGACAACCAAAAGCAGCAGCTTCCCTTATCACGATAGCAGAAGTATCATAAAGAGAAGGAAAAACAAACAAATCAGCTCCTGCGTAATAAGCCTTAAGAAGTTCTCTATCAAGAATTTTTCCAGTAAAAATTACTCTATCTTTGAGACCTAAACTGATAGACAACTCTTTAAAATACTCTTCATCTTTACCACTTCCAACTAAAAAAGCCTTGAAATTAATTTCTTCCCTATTCAACATACTAAAAGCCTTTAAAAGCATCTCTATATTTTTTTGCTTTATCATCTGCCCTACAAAGAGAAGTACTATATCTTCTTCGAGCTTATATAATTCCTTTATTATTCCCCTATATTTATCTTTATCTTCTATAGGAGCAAAATCAGCACCATTAGGAATCACTTTTACATTCTTTTTAAAACCATATTCTCTTAAAGTGTTTAAAGTAGCATTGTTAACAGTCCATACCTCATCAACATTGTTATAAAACTCTATAATTATCTTTACTGCAAACTTAGCTAATAAATGAGATTTTGTTGCCTCTTTAAAGTCATCATAATATTTAGTATGGAAAGAAGCTACTATAGGTATCCTCTTCTTTCTTGCTATATATAAACCTAAAACCCCGGAGGAAAAAGGAGAATGTACATGAATTATATCAAAGGGAATTTTATTAATTTTTTCTAGA
>CALHTV010000094.1 GCA_938039765.1 uncultured Dictyoglomus sp.
GAAAGGATATTAACTTTATTTTTTACTCGAAATTAAAATAAAAATTTTACTTTCGAGACAGTTTTATTATATAATTATCTCAATATAAAATTATATTTAATTAAGGAGGCTAATATGCTTAAAGGTTTAATATTTTTATTAGGAATTTTACTTACCTTTATATTTATTTTAGGCCCTATACAGGCTATGGATACAAAAAAGGCAAAAATAATAACTCAAATTCAAGCCTTAGGGCAGGTAGTAATAGCAGTAGTATTAGAATATTCTTCACCTATTGATCCTTCTCAACTTTCTACCTCATTATTCAAAGTTTTAGCTAATCGTATAGGTGAAAGAGGAGGAGAATTAGAGCCAAGAACCATCACTAAAGTGTACACAAATGATAAGCCTTATTTAGCCTCAAGACCTACGCCAGGAAAATACGTAATAATAGAATTAAATGCCAATGACCCAAATGCAAGCACATTCTTTTATGATAATAGAGGATTTTGTATTGAGTATGAGCTAGAATATACCATTATTCAAAAAACAAGTATTAAAAGTTTAGATGGAAAAATATTACCTCCAGGAGCAACAATTACTAAAGAGAGAATAAACCTAATCGTAGATGACTTTCAAAATTCTGTCTATAAAAATTCCGAAGGAAGAGAACTCTCCTACAGTTTATTTGTCCCTAAAAATTATGATCCCAATGAATCCTATCCTTTAGTAGTATTTTTACACGGAGCTGGAGAAAGAGGATACAATAATCAAACCCCTTTAAAAGCTAACGAGGGTGCAGTAGTGTGGGCAGGAGAATTTGTACAAAAGAGAAATCCTTGTTTTGTACTTGCCCCTCAATGTCCTCAAAATTCAGCATGGACAGATTTATGGGGTGGAAATCCCTTTAAGCCTACCCCCTATTTGGAGATGGTTCATGAATTAATTTTAGAATTACAAAAGAAATATAACATAGATAAAAATAGAATCTATCTAACAGGATTATCTATGGGGGGTTTTGGAACTTGGGCTTTAGCTATCTCCCACCCAGATACTTTTGCTGCTCTAGTACCAATTTGTGGAGGCGGAGATCCTTCTAAAGCTAATCTAATTGCTCATATCCCCACCTGGGTATTCCATGCAGAAGATGATCCTTTAGTAAATGCCAAATTTGTTAGGGACATAGTAAAAGCATTACAAGATCTGAATGCACCTATAAAATACACTGAATACGAAAAGGGAATATTAACACCACCTGTTGCTCCAACACCTCATGCTTCTTGGATTCTTGCTTATAAAAATCAAAGAATGATAGAATGGCTATTCTCTCAAAGTAAGAAAAAGTGATGTTAAATTAAATTTATTGTTTTCTTAAGACTTGATATATACCACACTTTAAATATAAGGATTCAGGATGAGCATAAAGAATAGGATGATCTTTAGCCTGATACCTGAATTCTACAAGCCTTAATATTCTATTAGCATCATAGCTTGCTGATTCAATCACCCTTTGAAATATCTCAGGAGAAACATGTTGAGAACAAGAGCAAGTTATTAAAAATCCACCATCTCTTATTATTTTCATAGCCCTTAGATTGATCTCTTTATAACCTCTTAGGGCATTTTCTAAATTTTTCTGCGATTTTGCAAAAGCAGGAGGATCAAGAATAACTACGTCAAAATTTCTTCCTTCTTTATGAAATTTTCTAAGAAGGTCAAAGGCATTTTCTTCAATAAATTTAATCCTTTCCGAAAACCCATTAAGAATTGCATTTTTCCTTGCAAGCTCTAAAGCATAGCCTGAGGAATCTACTGCTATAACCTTCTCTGCCCCATATTTTAAAGCATGAAGAGCAAAAGAACCTGTATAGGAAAAAACATCAAGAACCTCTGCTCCATTTACTAATCCCTTTAAAGCAGCTCTATTTTCCCTTTGATCTAAAAAATATCCAGTTTTCTGTCCATTTTCTACGTCAACTAATATCTTTAGGCCATTTTCTTCTATTTCTATAATGGGATCAAAATTTCCTTTCAAAAACCCTTTTATTTGAGGTAGACCTTCTATTTCTCTTACAGGAACATCATTTCTCTCATATATTCCTCGAGGTTGAAAAATCTCATCCAGAACCTCCACTATAATCTTTTTAAATCTATCTATGCCAAGAGCAAGAGTTTGCATTACCAAAATATCCTCAAATTTGTCTACAATAAGTCCAGGAAGAAAATCTGCCTCTCCAAAAACTATCCTACATGATTGAATATCTACCAGTCTTTTCCTATATTCCCAAGCTTTAAGGATTCTTTCTCTAAAAAACTCTTTATCAATCTCCTCTTCCCTTCTTGTCAAAATTCTTACTGTTATCTTTGAATTAGGATTAATGTATCCTCTTCCCACAAAGCTTTTACTACTATCATAAATATTCACTATATCTCCTGGAGAAACCTCTCCTTCAATCTTTAAAATTTCATTATGATAAATCCAAGGATTCCCCAGAAGAATTTTTTTAAGAACATCTTTTTTTATGAAGACTTTAGTCTTCTCTTCCATGTCTAAATCCAAATTATAGCATTTTATTTTAGGAAAAGGTAGGGAATATAACAAAAATTTTACTTTGTATTAGGTTTTAATTTACATTTTTTAAAATAACGGTAAAAACTTACCGTTAGCCTTTTTATAAATAAGTTATTGACTTATAAAAAATTTTATGCTATAAGATATGGCTAAATATATTT
>CALHTV010000095.1 GCA_938039765.1 uncultured Dictyoglomus sp.
TAATCTTTTTTCCTTCTCTTTAAGTCCTGTTATATATCTCTTACCTTTGCCTATTTTTTGTTTTTATCTTCTAAAGAGAAAAAGACCAGATTATTATGAAGTAATTTTTAGAACTGATAAGCATTTTGCTTTAGAAGAAAGACTTATTACCTTTTGGGAATATAGAGATTATGAGGATCCCTACGGTTTAATGAGGAAACTGAAAGAGGATTTAGAGGATAAGTTAGCTTCTATCGACCTTTCTAAAGCCTATAAATTTCAGCCTTCAAATCTTCTGAAATTTTTAAGTCTTCTTTTTGTATTCCTTCTTATCCTAAATCTTCTTTATTCTTTTCCAAGAGATACTTTTAAAGGGATAAATCTTGTAGAAGATAAGAAAACAGAAAATTTAGAGAAGAAAGCTAACTTAGCTTTTCAGGATAAAAATAAACTCTTAGAGGAGGATTTGATAAATAAAAATCTTACAAAGGAGCCCCTTTCTCAGGAAGAAATAGATAGAGAAAAGATTAAGGATTTAGAAAGACCTAAATCTTTAGAAGAATTTCTCTCTCAATACAATTTGGATAAGAGTACTCTAAAGAAAGAAGAGCCAAAATCATCCTCAAATTTAGAGAAGAAGGAAAAAGAAAATTCTTCTCAGGAGAATAATGAATCTCGAAAAACGAGTCCTGATGTGGCATTAAATAACAATCCAACTCAAGGTGCAGGGATGAATCAGACCTTATCCTCTCAAGAAAAAAAGACTCCTCAAGGAGCGGAATCAGAAAGGGAATTAAGTAAAGATTTAGGAGAAAACCTAACTAAGGCTCCTATTGAAAGAGGCTTTCAAAGTCCTGTTCTTGGGGATGGTGATTATAGAAAAAAAGATACTTCAGGTTCTCTTCCCGGTACTGAAGAGAGGGAAACAAAGTTGGGAGATAAAGAAACGGAGAGGAAGGTATTCTCAGGAGAAAAAATTTACATTCCTCCTTCTCTTTCAGAAGAAGAAGGTAAAAATTACCTATTCCAAGCTCCAACTTTAGAAGGAAGGAGAAAGCTTACAGGTAGTTCTTTGAGTTTATCTCCTATTTATGAAAAAGAGAAACCAGTAGCTTCTCGAATTCTTCCTTTAGAGTTTCAAGAGATACTAAAAATATACTTTTCTCAATAAAGGAGGTTGTTTAATTTGGCTTTACTTTTAGAAGATTTCTCAGAAGTAGTTGGGAAGATAAAGAAAGAGATTAGTAAAGTAATTGTAGGATACGACGAAATTATTGATTTTACAATTGTAGCTCTACTTTCGGGGGGACATGTTCTTTTAGAGGGAGTTCCCGGCATAGGTAAAACCTTATTAGTTAAGACTTTAAGTGAAATATTAGACCTAAAATTTTCTCGTATTCAATTTACTCCTGACCTTATGCCTGCAGATATAACGGGGACTAACATAATTATTGAGGATGAAAATGGAAGAAAATTTTTTAAGTTTCAAGAAGGTCCTATTTTTGCAAATATAATATTAGCTGATGAAATTAATAGAGCAACACCTAAAACCCAATCAGCCCTACTTGAAGCTATGCAGGAAGGAAGTGTAACTTCAGGAGGCAATATTTTTCAACTTCCTAAGCCCTTTTTTGTTATGGCAACTCAAAATCCTATAGAGATGGAGGGAACCTATCCCCTTCCTGAAGCTCAACTTGATAGGTTTTTTTTCAAACTTATACTTACTCCTCCTAATGAAGAAGAGCTCTTAGAGATTATTGATAGAACCACAGATTTAGAAATGCCTAAGGTAGATAAGGTAGCCGATGGAAAAAGCATTGAGACTTTAAAACAGATGGTAAGGAGTGTTCCTATATCGAAGGTTGTAAAGGAATATGCTGTAAGAATAGTCTTAGCTACACATCCTGAAAGTTCTTACGCCCCTGAAAAAGTTAAGAAATATGTAAAATATGGAGCAAGTCCTAGAGGGGCTCAAGCTCTCATCTTAGGAGCAAAGGCTTTTTCCCTTTTTGAAAATAGGCCTAATGTTAGTTTTAAAGATATAAGAAAAGTAGCTCTTCCTGCCTTGAGGCATAGAATTCTATTGAGTTTCGAAGGAGAAGCAGAAGGTATTTCTACTGATGAAATTATTAAAGATATCCTTGATAAGGTGCCTGAGAAGTAAGATGGAAGAGTTAGATCTAGAATTTTTAGAGAAACTTGAGAAATTAAGACTTGCTGTTAAGAGACTTAGGGTAGTAAGTAATGTGGGAGAAAGGAAGAGCCCTAAGATGGGACGAGGAACAGAGTTTTCTGACTATAGATCTTACCAAATAGGGGATGAGTTGAGATATATAGACTGGAATATATATGCTAGATTTGAAAGGTTTCTTATAAAGCTCTTTGAAGAAGATGAAGATATGGAGGTACATATACTCTTAGATGCTTCCTCTTCTATGGATTTTGGAAATCCTTCTAAACTCTTTTATGGTAAAAAGCTTGCCCTTGCTTTTGCTTACTTAAGTTTATCTTCTTGGGAAAAAACTACTTTTTCTTATTTTCAAAATCAGATTAAAGAGATTATACCTTTGGAAAGAAAAAGAGAGAATATATATAAACTTTTGCAAGGCTTAAATCAGATAAGAGGAGAAGGAATAACTAATATAAATGAAACTCTTAAA
>CALHTV010000096.1 GCA_938039765.1 uncultured Dictyoglomus sp.
CGAAAGGAGATAGCAAATAAATTTAAAGACTATTGTAAATGGATTAGTATAATTCATCCTTTTTCTTTTGTGCATCCGAGTGTAGAGATAGGTGAAGGTACTGTTATATTTGCAGGTACAGTTATCCAACCAGATGTTAAAATTGGAAATCATGTAATAATTAATACTGGTGTTACTGTTGATCACGACTGTAAAATAGGTGATTTTGTTCATTTAGCTCCTGGAGTGAATCTAGCCGGAGGAGTTTTAGTAGAAGAAGGAAGTTTTTTGGGTATTAATAGCTCAGTTATTCCTTATAAACATATAGGAAAATGGGCCGTCGTTGGTGCTGGCGGAGTTGTAATTCAAGATGTTCCTAATTTTACTACTGTAGTTGGAGTACCTGCAAAACCTATTAGATAATAAGGTTTCATTGTTATTTGGGTAAAAGCAAAATATACTTAGCCTCGTAGAATTTGTAAATTTTAATGATATAATCTAAAAAGTTATTGAGATTGAGGAAAAGAATAACGTCAAAAATGAAAATTGATAAATTAGCTCTTTCATCAAACATAGATGAAATTTTCTCAAGGGCTAAGAATGCTCTTGAAAAATATGATAATATTATTTTTGCTTATCTATTTGGGGGTTTAGCAAGGGGGAGAATTTCTCCTATAAGTGATATAGATATAGCTGTGTATTTAAAAGATGTAGGAAACTTAATAGAAGTTAAACTGGAAATTTTATCTCTTTTAAGTGAAGCTTTAAATACAGAGGAGATTGATCTTGTTATGCTTAACTTTGCACCGCTACCTTTAAGGGCAAGAATAATACAGAATAAGAGAGTAGTTTGATTTTTCCATAAAGGAGAGAGAAATTTTTAACAGGAGATATAATCTTGGTAGATAAAAATCTTGTATTGAGAAAGATAATCAGAATTAGAAGAATACCTATTAAAAAATAAGAAGGTAAAGGAGAAGGATTATGAATATACCCAAAATTCCTATGTCTGCACCCGATTTAGACGAGAATGATTATCAAGCGGTATTAGAGGTTTTAAAATCTGGAAGATTAGCTTTAGGGCCTAAAGCAGAAGAGTTTGAAAAATTAATGGCAGAGTATATTGGGGTAAAAAATTCTATTGCAGTAAGTTCTGGGACAGCTGGTTTACATATTTTAGTTAGGGCTTTAGGGATTGGAGAAGGTGATGAGGTTTTAGTTCCCTCTTTTACTTTTTGTGCCAGTGTAAATGTAATTTTATATGAGAGGGCTAAGCCTATTTTTGTGGATATAGAGCCAGAGACATATAATATTGATCCTGAAGATTTAGAGAGAAAAATTACTAAAAAAACAAAAGCCATAATGGTGGTAGACGTTTTTGGGCATCCAGCAGAATGGGATGAAATATTGAGGATTGCTGAGAAATATAACTTAAAAGTAATTGATGATTCTTGTGAGGCATTAGGAGCAGAATATAAGGGGAGAAAAATAGGGCAGTTTGGAGATTGTGCATGTTTTGCCTTTTATCCCAATAAACAAATAACCACTGGAGAGGGAGGAATCATAGTGACAAATAATGATGAGATAGCAAAAATGGCAAGAAGTCTAAGAAATCAGGGAAGGGAAGATATGGGAGCATGGCTTTATCATGAAAGGTTAGGATATAACTATAGGATGGATGAGATGTCAGCTGCTCTTGGAGTTTCACAGTTAAAGAAGATAGAAAGCTTTCTTCAGAAGAGAGAAAAGGTTGCTAATATGTATACGGAAAAACTAAAGAATTATTCTTGGGTAAAAACTCCTGTAGTAAAGCCATATGTGAGAATGAGTTGGTTTGTATATGTTATTACCCTTGAAGAGGGGCTTGATAGGGATAAGGTAATTGAAGAGATGGAAAAAAGAGGAGTTCCTGCAAGAGGGTATTTCTCTCCTATTCATCTCCAGCCCTATATTAAGAAGATGCTTGGAACAAAGGAAGGAGATCTTCCAATAACAGAAAATATTTCAAAGAGAACTCTTGCATTACCCTTCCATAATAATTTAAAAGAGGAAGAAATTGAAAAAGTTGTTAGTGTTTTAAGGGAAGTCATAGAAGAAGTTTTATAAATTAGTTTAAGTTTTTATTATTTAAAATACCAATTAATAAAGGGACATGGATAGAGAAGAGATCATCTAAAATTACGTGACCAAAATATACCATTAGTATAGCAAGGATGATGTGTTTTGTATAAGAATAGTTGCTCTTCATACCTATATAAATTTTTCGGATTAGCCATGCCAAAAATAGAAAAGTTCCAATAATTCCCCATCCTGAGAGAAAATATAGATAAATGTTGTGGGTAGTATTAGCATGAGAAAGATTTAATTTGGTTTTCTCTGGTATATATGGAAATTCTTTTAAGGCGTATTTAGGATATTCATACACAAAAAGTCCAGGCCCTATCCCAAAAAGGAGATTATTTTTAATTAGATTAAAGGTTCCTAGATAGATATATAAACGTTCATAAATGGAACCTACTTTACCCTTTTCCAAAGCTATCAAAAGTCTGCTTTTAAATCTATTTTC
>CALHTV010000097.1 GCA_938039765.1 uncultured Dictyoglomus sp.
GTGGTAATAAAAATTTAAGATTATATCATATTCAGGTTTTATTGACAATAATGTTAAAATTATGATTAAATTAAGAGGCAATTAACTGTTTGCAGAGAGGGTAAAAGTGAATTTATTGAGGGTAAAAGAGATCCTAAGAGCTCAAGTCATTTGTGGAGAAGAATATTTAGATAAAGAAGTGTATCTTGTTGGGGCTACCGACCTAATGAGTGATGCTTTGTGTTTATTAGAGGGAGGAGCGCTGCTTCTTACCGGGCTCGTTAGTGTGCAGGTTGTAAGAACAGCAGAATTGTTAGATTTAGTTGGTGTAGTTTTTGTGAGGGGAAAAGTTCCCTCTAATGACATAATCGAACTTGCTAAAAAGGCTAATATTCCTCTTCTTTCTACCAAGTATCCTATGTATGAGGCATGTGGAAGATTGTATATGGCAGGATTTAAAGGAAAGAAGGTAGAAGTAGATTCTTGAAGATTCCTAAGGAATTTCTTGAAAAAATTAAAGTGAGAGATATTATGAATACAGATATAGTAAGGCTAAAGCCTTACCAAGATATGCGTTCTATTCAAGAGATAATGCGAATAAAAAGGATAGATGCTGTTCCTATTGTTGATGATTTAGAAAATTTGATGGGTTTAGTTACGGTAGAGAATGTAATTTCAGCCCTTGTGCAAGGGGATTTAAATGCTCCTTGTGAGAAGTATATGGTAAGAGATGTAAAATGCTTAAGCCCAGAAGATAGTTTATATGATGCTCTTATAAAATTTAGACAGTTTCGATTTGGAAGATTTCCTGTAGTGAATAATGACGGTAAGGTTTTAGGACTTTTAGGTACTAAAGATATTGTATTAAATTTGGTTGATAGAGAAGATATAGAGATGGGGGTTAAAGAAGAAGTAAAAGAAGAAATTTTAGTTTTAGAATACCCAGTAATGGGAGGAGATTTTGCTTTAGCAGGAATGGCTTCTAGTAATGTAAAGAAAGCTTTACAACAAATAGGAATAAGTCCTGAAATTTTGCGCAGAGTGGCAATTGTTACCTATGAAGCTGAGATGAATATTGTAATTCACGCATATAGAGGAGTATTAAGGGTACGAGTCTCTCCTGAATATATAGAGATAGTAGCAGAAGATGAAGGACCAGGAATTCCCGATATAGAACTTGCAATGCAACCAGGATATTCCACTGCTCCAGATAATATTAGAGAAATGGGATTTGGGGCTGGAATGGGACTACCTAATATTAAGAATTCCTCGGATGAATTGTATATTGATTCTATAGTAGGTAGAGGGACAAAGGTGTATTCAAAGATTTATTTAAAGAGGAATAGAAATGTCTGAAAAATATATTCACTCTGTTGCTATAAATTTGCAAAGATGCAGGGGTTGTATACACTGCATAGGACACTGTCCTACTGAAGCAATGAGAGTTAGAAGTGGAAAGTCTCTAATAATACCTTATAGATGTGTAGATTGTGGAGAATGTATAAGAGTTTGTCCTTATCATGCTCCTTTTGGCTTTACCCATACTTTAGATAGCATTGCTTATCTTGATAATATAATAGTTCTTCTTTCGCCAGAATTTTATGCCCAGTTTTCAACTAAATATTCAATAGGAGACATCCAGAAAGCAGTTCAAAAAGCTACTAATGCTAAAGAGGTATGGGATATAACTTATGCTTTCTATCTATTGGAGAATGCACTATTAGATTATATAAATTCTTCTCCTAATCTTCCTTTAATTTCTACCTATTGTCCTGCTGTTATTGAACTTATACAAGTTCGTTTTCCTACTCTTATACCTAATTTATCTCCTTTTAGGTCTCCTGTAGAGATTATGAGCCATATTATAAGAGAAAATTTTCAAAAAAAGAATCCTGATGAAAGATTAAACTTGGTCTATATAACTCCATGTCCGGCTCTTGCCAGTTATCTAAAGCAAAATAAAGATGATGGAATTAATTTTATAGTAGGAGCTGACAATATTTATTTAAAAATTAAGAAAGAATTAAGAGAAGAACAAAATAAAATAGAAAAGACCTTTTATTCTAAAGGATTATTATTGGGAATTTTAGGAGGAGAGACTCAGATCTTTAGTGAAGAGGAGAGTATAAGTGTAGGTGGAATAGACAAGGTAGTTAAGATCTTAGAGGATTTAGAGAGAAATAAACTCCAAGAGATTAAATTTTTAGAGCTTAGAGCTTGTGACGAGGGCTGTGTTGGGGGAGTTTTAAATCCTGAAAATCATTATTTGGCTAAGAAAAGAGTATTGTCCTTTTATAGGAAATTAGAAGAAGAGAAGTTTAGTAATTCTGATATTGAAGAGATTCATATATCACATATAATAAGAACTTCTCCTATTGCACCAAGGCCTGTTTGGAAGCTCGATGAAGATATAAATAAAGCTTTAAGAAAGATGGAGGAGATGAAAAAGATTATCGAACTGTTACCAGGCCTTGACTGTGGATCTTGTGGTTCTCCTACTTGTGCAGCTTTAGCTGAAGATATTGTGAGAGGTAATGCTCAAATATATGATTGTATATTTTTATTAAAAGAGAAATTGTGGCAAATGGCAAAAGAGATGGAGGAATTATCACGAAGGTCTTCTTCGGTTATTTTAAAACGGAGGGAAGAGAGTGATGAAGATTAGTGAAATGGTTAATATTTTAGGG
>CALHTV010000098.1 GCA_938039765.1 uncultured Dictyoglomus sp.
TAACCCGCTGCCTGTGAGCCTTCTTCCTGCTCCTTTTTGGTCTTTATCCCATTCTCTTCCAACGAGAGGTTCAATATCACCCTTTATTTTAAGATTTGTAGAATATAGTGTATGAGCCCAGATGTAATCACCTTCTGACAATTTAATTATTACTTCATCTTTTTTATCCTCTTCCCAAGCACCGGGAAAGCTCATATTATTATTCTTTACTTCCTTAAAATCCTCACATTCTATTAAACCAAAACCACATCGCCTCTCACCACCGATTTGTAATCTTTCTAAAACTTTTTTTAGACCAATACTTTTATTATTGAACTCAAACAAAAAACTGTCAGAATCTGATTTTAACTGCATTCCTTCTTTGTTAAACTCACGAAGCCAAATAAAACCTATTAATTTAGCACTCGTAATGTTATTAATTATAAGAGGATTAATAAACTCAACCTCATATAACATTCCTTCTTCAGCAGTTAAGGAATGTGGCTCTATGGCGGTTGAAGATATTGAAGAGATAAATTTTTTCTCAAAATCATAGAGGTAGAGATTTCCAAATTTAAGTCCTTCTTCTGTATATCTGGGTAAGTAAATTTCTTTAGAGTCAGATAAATAAAAGTATCCAAACCTTATCGCCTCTTTTAAAAATTCTCCTACTGCTTGGTAATCATTATCAAGAAGTGGAGCTATCTTTGCAGTCATTGCTCCCCATAAGAGTTTCCCGTAAACATAGTACCTTGTTCTATATAAATGCATTACTTTGTGATAACCTATGTGTAAGGGTGAATTAATCTTAAAAGTTATCTGATAACACTTCCAGGCCATCTTATAACTCCATAATCATTCGTTTCTTACTTCGGACTGAGAATGCTCTTGTAATTTAACTAAAGCCTTTGCATGATAACGGGCATATATGAGTGATTTTTCGAGTACCTGAATTGCAAGCATAAGGTCATAAAGTTTTGAAGCAAGTCCATCATCTTTTCTAATTTCCTCTAATAAATCTCCGTTACCAATAATTTGAAGTTTACTCTGCAGTAATTCTTTAGCTATCCTTATTAAATTCTCTGCCGCATTTTTATCTGTGCTACCAACCGATTCACAAAATAATCCAAAAGCGTAAAGTCCTTGTTCCTGTAGCACACTTAATGCTTTTGTTATTAATACTTCAGTCTTTTTTGCACCATAATTGCTAATTTCGCTTATTTCTTTGGCAAATTTATAACCATACTCTGCACAAAGCTTATCCAGGTTTTCCATAATCAAAATCCTCCTTTTATAGATTCAAAATCTTTAATCTTCCCATTCCTCTTGTTCCCATACCACCGATCCCGAGTATTTCAAATAATCTCAATCCTTTTTCTACCTGTGTCTTTACCCATGAAGTTCCAACATTACCATTACCTTCTGCTTTAATTTCTTTCCCACCAATTTTAAAAATTTCCCCTGAATTGTAGGTTACATCAAATTTAAAAACTGTTCCTCTTGGTATTGCTTCATAGGTAAAAAGTGCTCCTTCCTCTGCTGTCCCTGTTTGTGGGTCAATACTCACTGATGTTCTTACTTCAAGATTACTGTTTACTATATGGCTGAACAGTTTATCTGAAACAAGGACTGCTCTTTGTTTAATAATGTCTGGCACTTGTTGTAAAGCATCTAAATTTCCTTGTCCATTTCCTCCATTCAACATAAGCCAGCCAAAGTTCAGTTTATTCTTATTTCTTACTTGTTCACCGAGGGGATAAAAACGATCATCAGGAACTATAAATTCTGACTGCAATCCCAATCCAGATAAAACCATAGGTGAGGTTACCCACACAGTTCCAATCATTGAAGATACAGGAAAAAAGAGAATGTGAGCATCAAAAAATTGTGCAAGCCCCTGAATACTAAAACTCGTTCCTTTTGAAAAGCCATAAGGAACACACACTGGGCAGGCTGGATTAATCTTCCCACAATGTCTCTCTCCACCTTCTCCACCTCTTCCAGCGCAAGAAAATTCCTGGTTGTTTTCTTTCCAGAAATATCTATTTGTTGCTAATGCAGTGTAAGCCCTTGCCGGTCCATTGATGCTTGTTCCGGGTATTTTGGGTAGATTTGTCCCTGGCTCCCTTGCTATGGGTAGATCAACCCTTCCTAATCTTGACCCTCCAGTTCCAATGTGTATAGGGTCAAGGGATAAGGCATAGTAACTTTCAATTTCATAAGCATCTACACACATTTTTAACCTCCTTTTTGTGGTTTTGCTTTTCTAACTTGAAGATTCCAATAAAGACAAAGTTCTAACAAACCATCTTTTATAGATTCGAACAACTTATCAAATAATTCCCTATCCTCCACAGGAGAAATTTTTAATATATTAGTGAGGGATGTTCCAACAAATTTCTCCCAAACTTCATCTCCCTTATAATCTTTATATCTTCTTTTGGTCTCCTCCCAAAAAGCATATATTTGAGATAGTCCGATTTTTTTAGAACTTATAATATTTTCAATATCTATCCATAAGTCTTTAAGTCGTTTAATATCATCTATAGCTCTCAGATTATCATCAATCTTAAACCGATCAGCTGCACTCTCAAGGAAT
>CALHTV010000099.1 GCA_938039765.1 uncultured Dictyoglomus sp.
TCCAAATCATTATAATTCCTGATAAAGATTCAATAAAACTATCTAATCCGAAACCGACTAAGCCTATGCTTTTAGCTAATGAGCCTGCGAGAATAGATACTATCCCCTCTAAAATATTGTACCCTACTGTTAGGTATGAAAGTAAAAGAGCTTTCTTGTAAAGGTCATGATTCATAAAGAAACCTCCTTATTTGTATCTTATTTAAAGCCTACCATTTTAGTATTATTTTGTCAATAAAAATATATATCTTTTAGAAGTTAACCTGGAAGAAATTTACTCCTATTCTTTCTTGTCCTTTTTCCCTATGGGTGCAAAGGGGAAGAATAGTACTCCACCAGTTAGGATTTCCTATAAATACGTAGTTTATATCCCTCTTTTATTTCTTTTTTGGCCTGATATTAGGACGAATCAAGAAGAATAGATTTTAATTTTATTTTTAAATATTTTTCAATGCCTTTTTCAATGATTCTTCATAGGATGGAAGATCATCCATATCGTAGAGTTTTAGTGTATAGTTTTCTAATACAGAGTAAAGAGGCCTTTTAGCTGGAGCTCTATAATTTTCTGGGGTTATTTTCATAATTTTTTCTTTAGGAAAACCTAAAATTTCCGCTACTTTGCAGGCAAACTCATATCTTGTTATTACTCCTTTATTTACTATATGATAAGTACCATATAATCTTGTTCTTGATAGTTCCTTTACTTTTTTTACTAAGTCTTCAGCATAAGTACATGAAGCATAATGATAATTGGTGAAGTACAGCTCTTTTCCCTCTTTCAAAGCGTTGTAAATTTGGGTTAAAGCATTATTCCCATATTCTCCAAAAACATAAGAGGTTCGGATAATGAAATGTTTTTTACAGAATTCTTTTGTAAAAATCTCTCCTGCAAGCTTTGTTTTTCCATAAACATTTATAGGATTTGGGGGATCAAACTCAGTGTAAGGAGAATATTTCTCACCAGAAAAAACATAATCAGTACTTATATATATTAATGGAATATTAAGAATTGAGCAAGCAATAGCTATATGCTTACTTCCAAGGGCGTTTACCTTCCATGCTTTTTCAGGATCCTTTTCACATATATCAGGAGATCTAATAGCCGCAGGATGAATCACTAAATCTGGGTCTAAGTTAAGAATTTTTTCAATGGTTTCCTTATCCTCTATATTTATATCCTTATGAGAAAGAGGGATAACCTCTTCCTCTTCAAAGTCTTTAACAAAATATTGTCCTAAAAATCCATTAGCACCTGTGATTAATACTTTCATGATATATAAGTATTATACTTTCCAGCCCAACTTTTCAAGGCTTTTGATCTTCTCTTCTTCATCTCCTAAAATAATTACAAAATGATTTCCAATAGGATTTTTTAAGAAGGAATCATCATTAATTTTCACTGTAATTTGAGTTCTACACATATTTTCCTCAAAGGGTTTTTTAATTATTTCACCTTTAAAAACTTTAAATTTCTTGTTTTTCCCAAGTCTTAGAATAGTTATCTTCTCAGATTTTATATATCCTTCTATGCCTATGCTACTTTGGGTCTCAAAATGAGTATTGAGATTGAAATATTCAGGGATATTTATTGCTATAGTACAGTGAGCGAAAGTATAATTACCATTTTCAATTCTTGCTAAGTTCGCCATAAAGGGAGTTTTTCTTGTTAACTTATAAGCAAGAAGCATTGTAGCAAGAGCTTCCATATCTCCTTCGCAACTTGAAATGATTCCTTCTGAATTTAATAGAGATAGAGCAAGGCATCCTGTAATTTTTAGATTAATAGCCAGATCGAAACATCTTATAGTAATAGCATAAAGATCATATTTTTCAATTATCTTTTTTAAAGAATTATAAACTTTTGTGGCCTTTGTTAATTCTTCTTTTGAAACCTTTTTCTCCTTAGATAGATTCCATATCCTATCAGAAAGCAATGGATCTTCTCTTAAGTTTTTTTCTACTTCAGTAAGGGGGATATCTAAAGGTATTAAGCCAAAATCTTTTAATATCTCATAATTTCCACTTTTTATTAGCCAATCGCTTGGTTTTCCAATAATTCCAACCCTTTTACCTTTTAGTTCATCTAATACTTTTAAGGTTCTCATTACTCTTTCATCGGGGTTTGGAATTAATATAGATTTTATTCCTTTTTCTAAAGCATAGGCTTGTACTTCTAAACTTGAGGCAAGGCCGTTGGCAGTTCCAAAAGGAATAATATAAATTCCATCTTTTAAATATTTTTTAGCTTCTTCTTCGGTTCCTCCTGTAAGAAGTATTATTAAATCAGGATTTTCTGATTCTTCTAATTTTATATATTTCTCTAAATAATCTTTTGCTTCTTTTATTTTTTCCTCTATTTTATAAGCTATTGGACTAAGCAAAAATTTTATTTTCATCTTTCTTCTCCTTTAAATTTTCTTAAATATTCTGCCATTTGTCTTCCGAGCATTCTACAAGCTTTTTGTTCGGCCTCCTTTGGAAATCCTATGGATACTGCTCCATAATGAGCAGTCACTCCTGGCGCAGAGTAATCAGGAAGGCCAAATACTAAATATCCATAATTCAGTAGTATGGTAAGAATAGAGTATAGGGTAGTTTCGTTTCCTCCTCCTAATCCTCCTGAGGAAGAAAAAGCTGTTCCGATTTTTCTCTTTACTTTTCCCCAAGCAATTTTGGTGGATTCATCGAAGAACTTTTTTAACTTCCAAGTTAAGGTTCCACAATAAGTAGGAGATCCTACAATAATCCCATCATAATTTAAAAGATCCTCAGGAGCTGCCTCATCCACATGTTTTATTACTACTTCAACTCCTTCTACTTCTCTTACTCCTTGAGCTACTTCTTCTGCCATTCTTTTTGTATTTCCAGTAACGCTATCATAAATTATAATTACTTTAGGAATATCATATCCCTCCTTTTATTTTTAAGATTCTTAACAGTATAATACGAGGATTTTTAAATATCAATTAAAAATTTAATAAAGCTTTAACTCATTTTCTATTTTATTTAATAAAATTTTTCATTTTCTTTAATTGTTTGTAGTTAAAATATAAAATGTAAGAATAGTGAAAGGGGGTGAAAATATAAAAATATATCGCCAATCTTTTTCCAAAATTTTTTCAAAGGAGGGCATAGAATGCTTAAAAAGATTGTTTTAATTTTGATTTTGATTTTAATTCCAACTTTTGCTCAGGTCTCCCTCAATGGTGCAGGAGCTACCTTCCCATATCCTCTATACTCTCGTTGGTTTTATGAGTTTGAGAAGGAAACAGGAATAAAAATAAATTATCAAGCTGTTGGAAGTGGAGCAGGTATTCAGCAAATAAAAGCAGGTACGGTAGATTTTGGAGCTTCTGATTCTCCCCTTTCAGGAAAAGACCAGAAAGAATCAGGTCTAATAATGGTTCCTACAGTAGCAGGTGCCATAGCTATAGTTTATAATCTTCCAGGAGTAGGAAAGGGTTTAAAATTAACAAGAGAATTAGTAGCAGATATTTTTCTTGGAAAAGTAAAGAATTGGAATGATCCCAAAATAGCAGCAATAAATAAAGATATAAAACTTCCTAATATTCCAATAGTAGTTGTAAGAAGATCAGATGCTAGTGGAACTACTGATATATTTACCCACTTTTTAAGCGCAGTGAGTAAAGAATGGAGGGAAAAAGTAGGGGCAGGAACTTCAGTTAATTGGCCTGTAGGAATTGGGGGAAGAGGAAACGCTGGTGTTGCAGGTTATGTTAAGAATACTGTGGGAGCAATAGGTTATGTAGAGTTAGCTTATGCAGAACAGAATAATTTACCCTATGCTCAGATCAAAAATAAACTGAATAACTATGTATATCCTTCTATAGAGACAGTAAAATCTGCAGCAAGATATTACAAGATTCCAGAAGACTTTTATGTGTATATAGTAGATGCTCCAGGGAGAGATAGTTATCCTATATCAGGATATACTTTCTTACTCATAAGGAAAGAGCAAAAAGATTTAGAAAAAGCAAAAGCATTAATAAGTTTCATCAAATGGGCATACGAGAAAGGAGATAAATATGCGGAAGAGCTTCTTTATGTACCATTACCTGATAATGTTAAGAAAGCAGCTTTAAAGAAGCTCGAAAGTTTAACCTACATGGGAAAACCCATTAGATAAAAAAACTCTCCCTACAGTAGAGTCATTTAGTGTTCTACTGTAGGGAGAATTTTTTTAAACTATTATTGAAATTAAGATTTATTTTAAGGTAATCCTCTTATCCCTATGGATGTACTTGGGACATAAGCTATCTAAAGCATGGATCATCTCATGCCATAAAAGTTTTAATTTTTGGATAGTTCTAGGAAAATTTTAGGATCAAGTACTATAAGTTGAATATATAAAATCCTTCTCAAGAGCCGATGGATTAAACATCATCATTTTAGCAGGATCATATCAATATGTTTCTACTTCTTACCCCTACTATCTTCACAATGTGACCCTTGATACCATAGCTTCATATAGTGCAAATTTTGGAGATGCAAGTTCTTTATACAATTTCATAAAAAATGGATTGACAAATTTTCCAGCTAAGAACTTGGTAGTAATT
>CALHTV010000100.1 GCA_938039765.1 uncultured Dictyoglomus sp.
CAATTTTTTTATTTAGTTTTAAGGCAGAATTTATTAATAATGCCTTTATTTCTGCCAAGTCTACAGCTTCTAAGATAATGTCTCCTTTTGATAGATAAAAATCTACGTTATCCTCTCTAATTCTTTCCATATAGGTTTCAATTTGACAATCTTTGTTTATTAGTTTTATATTTTCTTTTAAGGCCTTAACTTTAGGCATTCCTATTTGGTGAAAGAAATATGCTTGTCGATTAAGATTTGAAATCTCTACCTTATCATGATCTATGAGGATAAAATTTTTGAAACCTGTTCTTGTTAGTGTTATTGCTGCATTAGAACCAAGTCCTCCACAACCTACAATTACCACTTTTGTTTTTTGAATTTTTTCTAACTGTTCTTTAGAGAAGTAAGTGAGAAGCATTTCTTCAAAGGTGTTCATACAATACCTCCTCGGACCCAGTTTGTAAATTCAGGACGGTATCCCTTTTTTCTTATAACCTCTATAATCTCCTCAATTCCTCTAGAATCTTCCACTTTAAATTGCTTAGAGGAGGTTTTTTCTCTGCTATATCCTCCTACTGTAGTTCTTGATCCTGCAGACATTTTGGTAATTCCATAGCCTATTAGCATATCCCTTAAAGTAGGACTTTCTCTTGTAGAAATAGTTATTCCCACATTTTTTAGGTAGACTCTGCTTACGAAGATAAATCTTAAGAATTTTTTGTCAGTAATGTGGAATCTTTCTTTAAAAGAGATACCTTCAGTACGTAGTCTTGGGAAAGATATATTTACTTCTATATTGGAGAATTTTCTTTGTAAATATTCAGCATGAAGAATCATCTTAAAGACATCTTCTACAGGATCATTAAGTCCTAAGAGAACCCCTAAAGTAACCTCCCATACTCCTCCCTTTATTGCCCTTTCTTGAGTATGTAGTCTGTACCAAAAATTCTTTTTAGGGCCATAAGGATGTAATTCTTCATATAATTTTTCATTGTAGGTTTCTTGATATTGGGTTACTCCTGTAAGTCCATTTTTAACTAAGATCTTATACTCTTCAATTTCCATAGGATACACTTCAACTATAACCTCAGAGAAATAATCCTTTGATATCTCTACAGCTTCAAGGATATATTCAAAAGGAGTATTTATCCTATCACAACCTGTAAGAAGAAGAATACTATCTATATTATGTTTTTTAATTTCTTTTATTTCTTCAATAATCTCTTCTCGAGATAATTTAATCCTATCTATTTTATTATCAGCAGAAAAACCACAATACTTACATCCAGAAAGACAATAGTTAGAAAGATAAAGAGGAGTAAATAAAGTTATTACTTTTCCAAAATATCTTTCAGTAATCTTTTTGCTCCATTCTCCAAGTTTAATTAGATTCTCATCTCTATCATCTAAAAGTAGTGCTAAAAGTTCCTTATAGGAGATTTTTTCTTTTGACAAAATTTCATCTATATCTACTTCTATTTTTTCCTTTCTAATTTCTTCCAATATAAGATCTGCCTCTTTTAAGATTCTCTCGATCATAATTCTATTCCATACTCCTAATAAGATTTTCTAAAGGAGAAGAGGCCTCAGCATATTCTTTTTCTTTAGGTAGCCCAATTTCATAGGCTATTCTTCCTGCTTTTACTGCCAGGTCGAAGGCCTTGGCCATATGGAAAGGATCCTTAGAAGTAGCGATAGCAGTATTTATTAAAACAGCATCTGCTCCTATTTCCATAGCTTTTGCTGCATGGGAGGGTTTTCCTATTCCAGCATCAATAATTACAGGTATAGAAATTTCATTTATTATTGCTTTTAATAAGATTTCACAATCAATACCTTTGTTGCTTCCTATAGGCGAGCCTAAGGGCATTACAGCAGAAACTCCAATATCTTCTAATTTTTTAGCTACAATAAGATCAGGAGATATATAAGGAAAAACTTTAAAACCTTCTTTAACTAAGATCTCTGATGCTTTTATAGTCTCCTCATTATCAGGGAGAAGGTATTTGAGCTCTCCTGAAATTTCAATTTTAACCCAATCAGAGTCTGTAAGTTCTCTTCCTATAAGAGCTATTTTTACCGCCTCTTTATGATTTCTAGCTCCTGAAGTGTTTACCATGATAGTTGCGTTTCTGGGGAGAAAATCAAGAATAGAGACTCCTTTTCCAGCCTCGGGATTTATTCTCCTTACTGCTACAGCAAAGACTTCAATTTGAATCTCATTATATAATCTCTCAATAATACTGTAGTCGGGGAGTTTTCCAGTTCCTACAAAAAGTCGATTTTTTATCTCTTTTCCGCCAATGTATAGGGACATAGTTTTAAACCTCCTTTTTTATCCTCCTCCTACTAAACTCACGATCTCTACATAATCATTTTCTTTTAATAAAAAGCTTTCCCAATTTTCTTTTTTTACCATCTCTCCATTAACAAGAATTGCAATCTTGTCTTTAGGAAAGCCAAGTTTTTCAACTAATTCCTTTATTGTTCCTTTAAAATCTATTCTTTTATCGTTTACAATCAATTCCTTTTCACCTCCTATTAAACAAAAGGACCGTCCGGGAATATACCAGACGGTCCTTTTTTCTTTACATCTTACTCCCTCCGCCGGTATTACCCGGATCAGGTTCTAAGGGTCGAGACCGGGATCTTAGGTCTCCTCTCAGCCGAGCTTTTCCCCTCAGCTCCCCTGAAGAAATCCTATATTTAATTGTCCTTTAATGTGATATTATATCATTAAAAAGATTAAAAAAAAATATTTATGGGGAAGAATCAAGATATAAGTAAATTTTTAATAAGAGCTCAAGAAGAAGAGCGTAAGAAAATTGCTAGAGAGCTTCATGATGAGGTAGGACAAACTCTTACTGCTATAAAAATTAATTTAGAAATTTTAAAAAGAAAATTACCACCTGATTTAATACCTTATATAGAGGAAAGTATTAGCTTAATAGATAAGAGTATAGAACAGATAAGAGATATATCTTTAAATCTTAGGCCATCACTTCTTGACAATTTAGGGCTTAAATCAGCTCTCCGATGGTATATAGAGAAGCAAAAAGAAAAAAGTGGTATAGATATCGAATATATTTTGGATTTTGAAGGAGAAAGTTTTTCTTCTGATCATTCTATTGTCATATTTAGAATAATACAAGAAAGCCTTACAAATATTATCAGGCATTCAAAAGCAAAAAGAGTGCTATTAAATATAAAAGAAAATGATGAAGAATTAGTTATAAATATTATAGATGATGGTATTGGAATAGATGTAGAAGGGGTGTGGCAGGAGGTAAAAGAGGGAAGAGCTTTAGGAATTTTGGGAATTAAGGAAAGAGTAGAACTTCTACAAGGAAGTTTAGAGATAGAGAGTGAAAAAGGGAAGGGTACAAAAATAAAAGTAATATTACCATTAAGATGAAGGTTAAAATTTTGATAGCAGATGACCATACATTGGTAAGAGAGGGCATAAAGGCTCTTTTGAAGGAAGTTCCTGAAATAGAGATAGTTGGAGAAGCTAGAGATGGAGATGAGGTGATAAATACTCTAAGAGAGCTAAAACCTGATATTTTACTTCTTGATATATCTATGCCTAAGGTAGAAAACTTGAGTTTTTGTAACAAGATAAAGTTAGTTTCTGAGAATACTAATATAATAATCCT
>CALHTV010000101.1 GCA_938039765.1 uncultured Dictyoglomus sp.
GTGGGAGAAATAAAAGAATGAAAAGAGTGATTTTAATAACAGGAGGAGCAGGTTTTATAGGTTCTAATTTTATTCATTATATACTTAAAAAATATTCAGATTATAAACTAATAAATCTTGATAAACTTACCTATGCAGGAAATCTTGAGAATTTGGAAGGAATAGAGAAATTTGAGAATTACCTCTTCGTAAAGGGAGATATAGGAAATAGAGAGCTTATAGAGTATATATTTGAGGAATTTGAACCTGATTGGATTGTTAACTTTGCTGCAGAAAGTCATGTAGATAGAAGTATAGAGGGTCCAGAAGTTTTTGTGAGAACAAATGCATATGGAACACAGGTATTACTTGAGGTTTCAAGAAAATATTGGAATAAAAAGGAAGGGAAAGACGTAAGATTTATTCAAATAAGTACTGATGAGGTATATGGATCTCTCCCCTTGGAAAGCAAAGAAAAATTTACAGAGGAATCCCCTCTAAAGCCCAATAGTCCTTATTCAGCATCAAAAGCAGGAGCAGATCTTCTCTGTAGGGCATATTATGTGACTTATAGATTTCCTGTGATAATAATAAGATCATCAAATAATTTTGGTCCAAGACAATATCCAGAGAAATTAATTCCTCTTACCATAAAGAGAATATTAGAAGGTAAAGAGATACCAGTATATGGGGATGGTCAAAATATAAGAGATTGGTTATATGTAGAAGATAATTGTAAAGGAATAGATTTAGTACTTCATAGAGGAAGAATAGGAGAAATATATAACATAGGTGGAGGAAATGAATGGAAAAATATTGACCTTGTAAATTTAATATGTGAGATAGTAGCAGAAGAGAATAAAAAGCCTAAAGAGGAATATAAAAGACTGATAACTTTTGTAAAAGATAGACCAGGACATGATAGAAGATATGCTCTAAGTACTGATAAAATAAAAAAGGAACTCGGATGGGAACCTGAATGGGGATTTGAAAAAGCCTTAAGAGAGACTATAAGGTGGTATTTAAAAAAATGGGGAAGTTTAAATTTATAGAGGGACCTCTAAAAGGTTTAATCATTATAGAAGCAACTGTATACAAAGATGAAAGAGGATTCTTTATGGAGTCCTATAATTTAAGAGATTTCAAAGAAGCAGGTCTTGATATAACTTTTGTACAGGATAATCATTCAAAATCCAAAAAGGGAGTATTAAGAGGACTTCATTTTCAAAAGAATTTTCCTCAAGGTAAACTAATAAGAGTAATTAGAGGAAAAATATTTGATGTAGCAGTAGATATAAGAAAAGACTCTCCTACCTTTGGTAAATGGTATGGAATAGAACTCTCAGAAGAGAATAAACTTATGTTTTACATACCAGAAGGATTTGCTCATGGATTTTTGGTATTATCAGAGGAAGCAGAAGTTTTATATAAGACAACAGAATACTATCACCCTGAAGATGAAGGTGGAATAATTTGGAACGACCCGGATATTGGAATTAAATGGCCTCTTGAAGGAATAAGTGAAATTATTCTCTCGGAAAAGGATAAAAAGTGGGGAAGATTGAAGTTTACGATATAGGAGGATAAAAATTATGGAAGTTTCTCTTAAAGGTAGAAGGGTATTAGTAACTGGAGGAGCAGGTTTTATTGGTTCAAATCTTGTAAGACGTTTAATTAAGGAAGGTGCGATAGTTAGAATATTAGATAACTTTTTTACTGGCAGGAAGAAAAATTTAGAAGGCTTAGAGGTCGAAGTTATAGAAGGTGATGTAGAGAACATAAATGATGTATATAGGGCTATAGAGGATATAGAAATTATTTTCCATCTTGCTGCTAGAAATATTATTGTTTCTACAAAAGAGCCATATAAAGATTTTCTTACTAATACATTAGGTACTTTTAATATACTTCAAGCATGCTTAGAAAGAAGGTCCAAAATTGAAAAAATTGTTTATACCTCTTCAGTTTCAATTTATGGAAATCCTAAATACTTACCTATAAATGAGGAAGATCCTAAGAATATACTAAATCCTTATGCAGCGAGTAAATTAGCAGCAGAGAGTTATTGCTCTGCATTTTTCGAGACATATGGACTTCCTATTAATATTGTTAGATATTCTAATGTTTATGGTCCATATCAGTATCCTACAAATCCGTATTGTGGTGTAATTTCAAAATTTATCTCATGGGCCTTAAAAGGAGAACCATTAATTGTTTATGGTGATGGAGAACAGACTAGAGATTTCACTTATATTGAAGACGCAATAGAGGCAACTCTGAGAGCTACGTTTGCCTCTCCAGGACTGATATTTAACATAGGTACAGGTATAGAAACAAGTATAAATAAACTTGCTAATTTAATTATTGAAATGACTGGAAGTAAATCTCAAGTTCTACATATTGAAAAACGAGATATTGATGATGTGAGAAGAAGAGTTATGAATATTGAATTTGCTCGACGTATTTTACGTTGGGGACCTAAAGTAGACTTATACCAAGGTTTAAAAAACACTATAGAGTGGTTTAAAAAAGAAGGTGAGATTTAATGACTTTTCCTATTTTATCTGTAATAATACCAAATTATAATTATGGACATTTTATAGAAGACGCAATTAATAGTATTCTACTTCAGGATTTTCCTCAAGAGGAGATTGAAATTATTGTTGTAGATTATGGATCAACAGATGATTCAAGAGAGAGAATTAATAAGTATGGAAAAAGAATTAAAAAAATTTTCATAGATAAAGGAAATTTTATAATGGCCATTAATACAGGTATTTATATGGCTAATGGTAAATATATAGGTCTTTTAGGTTCAGATGATCAATGGAGAAAAGAAAAAGCTAAAATACAAATAGATTTTTTAGAAAAACATCCAGAAATAGGATTAGTATACTCTGATTTAGAAATAATTGACGAGAACTCTAAAAAAATATATCCATCTTTTTGGAAGTGGCAAAATATTACTCCATATAGAGGTTATGTATTGGATAAGTTGTTAATTAAAAATTTTATTTCTGGAGGAACACTTATCGTTAGAAGAAAAGATAGAAATTTATTCTATCCTATTCCTGCCTCAAAGGGATTTGATAGATGTGAGGATTGGTGGATAGCATTTAATATAGCAAGACGTTACGCTGTAGATTTTATACCTCTTCAGCTCACTTTGTACAGACTACATAGAAAAAATCAAGTATTAAAAAGATCCTTTTCTATATCTATAGATAACTATATATTAGAAATAAACAAAGATATAGAGAGAAGAGCTTTTATGATAGATATTGTTCTAAAAGATGAATATGCTTTAATATCTAAGGATAATTTAAGTAATGCTATTAATTATAATAAAAAACTTATATTACAGAAAAGTTTATTAGAAAAAAGAACAAATTTAATTATGTTTTTATTAAGTTTTTTCAAGGATTATAAAAATTTAAATATAGAGAATTTTAAAATTTTTTTGAAATCTGTTTTAATATTCTTTAA
>CALHTV010000102.1 GCA_938039765.1 uncultured Dictyoglomus sp.
AGCTCTTGACCTAAATACAGAAAATTGGTAGAAATTTACCTATCCCAAGAAAAATCTGACTGGGTAAAAAATATTATCGAGAAAATAAAGAAGAATACTTATCTCTACCCTGAAACTTTCATCTATGAGGGGGAAATATATAGTCTAAGAGGTGAAAAAGAACTAGCTTTAAAAGCCTATGAAAGGGCTCTTGAATTAAATCCCATCTATAAAGGAATTAGAGAATATATAAATTATCTTAGAAGTGAAAATATAAAAATTCCCGATATCTCAGAATACCTCAATAAACCTATTCCTCAAGAATTTTTAGATTTTCCAGCAATCATATTGTTAGACCAAAAGGAAAGAATTGTATATAAAGATGGCTCTTCAACAGTAGTTTATCATAAATTAATAAAAATTAATAAAAAAGAAGAAAAAGACAAATATGGAGAAATAATAATAGATTATGACTCTAGTTTTGAAAGAGTAAGAATTATTAGAGCAAGAACTATTAAATCTGATGGAAAAGAGATTGAAGCAACCTCAATTCAAGATTTCTCTATAGCTAGTGATTACCCCTTATATACTGATCAAAGACAAATTGTAATCTCCATGCCGTCTGTAGAAAAAGATGCTATTTTAGAATGCTATTATATGATAGATGAATACTCAAGAGGTATCTTGGGGAAAAATTTTCAAGATATCTTCTTCTTTCAAAACGAGATTCCAACTCTCTTACGTAGGTTTGGAGTATGGAATAGAGGGATAATGCCTCATAGTGCTCCTGAGATCTTTAAGGCAAAGTATGGTGACTGTAAAGACAAAGCTATTTTGTTAATAACTATGCTAAAAGAGGCTGGCATAGATGCTTATTATACTTTAGTCTCTACACGACACTCCTTACCTCTTAAGAAGAATATTCCAGGATTTCAGTTCGACCATGCAATAGTAGCAGTACCCTATAAAAACTCTTACATATTCTTAGATGGGACTGCAGAAGACGTTCCATTGGGAGAATTACCCATCATGGATCAAGGTGCTGATGCTATGATTATAAAAGATGGTAAACCCTTATTTGTAAAAATTCCCCTAAGCCAATCTGAGAATAATGAGAGAAAATTTATATCGAAGATCTCAATAAGAAGAGACAAATTTATAGGAGAAACCCAAATTATATTAACAGGTTATTTTGCCACTTATTATAGGTGGTTACTAAAATCAGCAACTACATTACAAAAAGAAGATTTTCTTACAAGACTCTTAAATAATCGTATACCCAGCTCAAGACTCTTAAAATGGGATATTCAAAACATAAGCAACTTAGAAGATTTTCTTATTATAAAGCTGGTCTATGAAAACAATTATCTCAACAACATAAATGCCTTTTTATTCTCAGGTATTAAATCTGCTGAGGAAATAACAAAAGAAATCAGAAAATATCCTATAGAATATTATTTACCATATAAAGAAATTGAAGAGCTAACATTAACTTTTGAAGAATCCCTCTTAGTAGAAATACTAGTAGAAGAAAAATTAAAAGATAATCCTTAGATATATTATGAGGTAAAAATTGATAAAAAAGAAAACTCTATTACTATTAGAAGAAATAAAAAACTAAAAGAAATAATTATTCCTGTCGAGGCTTATAAAGAGTATAAAAAAATCATAGAGGAGATAATTAATACAGACAAGGGAATATTAGTCTTTAAATAATTTAAATCTTAAAAAAAGAGAAACTATTTATTTCACAAATTTTATACTAATTTCTTTTACTTCTGAAAACTTCTTAAGTTTCTCTTCAATATCTTCTTTAATATGATTCTTAAATGGATCATCCTCTGAAAGTAATATTTCTATAATAACTCTACCATCTTCTGTAATTTTTAAATAATTTATCAATTTTAAGCTCACAATATCCATGGACAAGCTTGGATAAAGCACCGAAGTTAAAGAATTTATAACCTCCTCCTTACTCAACTTTTCCTCCTGGCTTTCCCCTAAATAATTCCTTATTGCTGCTTTTAAGCCATCAATTGCAAGTACTGAACAATGCATCTTAACAGGAGGAAGCCCACCTAAAGCTTCGGCTACATCTTTCCAAGTAAGTTTTAGGGCCTCATCTAAGGTCTTACCCTTTACCATTTCAGTCATCATAGAGCCTGTAGCAATATTAGAAGCACAACCAAAGGATTGAAACTTTATATCCTCGATAACTCGTGTTTGAAGATTTACCTTTATATAAACCGCAATTTGATCTCCACAAGCAGGACTTACTTCTATAGCAAAACCATCAGGATTTTCAATAATCCCTACGTTGCGGGGATTTCTAAAGTGTTCTAAGACTATATCTGAATAATTTAAACTCATTTTTTATACCTCCCAAATTCCTACCTAAAAAGTATTATTTTAAATATGTTATTCTTTTTCTAATAAAATGTCAAGTCTATGCTTTAATTAATTTTTGTCCTTTGACATATTTTTTATTATGCTATATAATTTTTACTAAATTAGTATGAATTTAAGGAGGAAAAGTTATGAAAAAGGAAGTATATTTAGATTATGCTGCTACTACACCTCTAAGACCTGAGGTCTATAAAGCAATGGAGCCTTATCTTATAGAAAAATTTGGCAACCCCTCAAGTATTCATCATTTCGGAAAGGAAACAAAAATTGCTATAGAGGAAGCAAGAGAAAAAATAGCCAAAGCTATCGGTGCTAAGAATGATGAGATTATATTTACTAGTGGTGGAACAGAATCAAATAATATGGCCATCAAAGGGGTAGCTTTAGCCCTTTCAGAAAAAGGTAAACATATTATTACAACCCCAATAGAGCATCATGCAGTATTAGAACCATGTCATTTCCTAGAAAAACTAGGTTTTGAAATAACTTATTTAAAAGTTGATAAGGATGGAATTGTAGATCCAGATGAGTTAAGAAAAGCTATAAGAAAAGATACCATTCTTATATCTATAATGCATGCAAATAATGAAATAGGTACTATTGAACCTATTGAAGAGCTATCTAAAATAGCACGAGAATTTGATATTTATTTTCACACCGATGCAGTACAAACGGTAGGTCATATTCCAGTAAATGTGGATACTTTAGGGGTAGATCTTCTCTCTCTTTCAGCTCACAAATTTTACGGCCCTAAGGGTATTGGAGCTTTATATATAAGAAAAGGAACAAGAATATATCCTCTGATTCATGGTGGTGAACAAGAACAAAGAAAAAGAGCAGGCACAGAAAATGTAGCAGGAATTGTGGGTATGGGAAGGGCTATAGAATTAGCTATTTTAGAATTGGAAAAAGAAAAGAAGCGATTATCTGATCTCAGAGATTACTTTATATCAGAAATAGAAAGAAGAATTCCTGATGTATATCTAAACGGACATCGCATAAAACGTCTCCCAAACAATATAAATTTTAGTTTTGCTTATATAGAAGGAGAATCTATTCTCCTAAACTTAGATTTAGAAGGAATTGGAGTATCAACAGGATCTGCTTGCAGTTCACGTTCTTTAGAACCCTCTCATGTTCTTTCTGCGATAGGGTTACCTACAGAACTCGCTCATAGTGCTATAAGATTCACCCTTGGATTGTATACAACAAAAGAAGATCTTAATTATACTCTAGACATCCTAGAGAAGACTGTAGAAAGATTAAGATCTATCTCCCCTTATAAACAGGGGTGGAAAATTAAAAGATAATTTTTAGCTTTCAGGAACCTTAAGATATTTTATAACAAGTCTATAATAATTTATCTCTTCTAGGACTACAAATTTTGCATTAACAAAATTCAAAAGTCTTCCTTCTGGATCTTCTATCTCATGGTTTGCTAAAATTAACCAGAAGTTTTCCCCTTTTTCTAATCTTTCTAAAAGATTATTTAATTGAGAAAGGCTTATGGTATTGTATTTTATTTTTCCCCGATTATAATACTCGAAGGGTCTCCACATATATGGGGCAAAAATAAAGACCTTTTCTTCGTTTTTAACTTTCTGATGTAGGTAATATACAGCATCTCTCCAAGGCCGATTCAAGGTGATTAAATTGTTATAATAATAATTCAAAGATAAAGCATAAATTATAGTTATACCTAAAATTACAATCATCATTAGAGAATAATGCTTAAATTTTCTTACTCCTCTGCTTAATATAACAAAATATCCAGGTATGAAAATAGATATATATCTTGCACTAAAGAAGCTTTTCTTAAGTGAAAAGAGGAGTAAAAGAGAAATAGGAACAAAAAGAAAAAGGAGTAAAAAGGCAAATTTTCTTTTCTCTCCCCAAGAAGGTAACAGACCTATAATAAAAAGTCCAATAAAAATAAGAATTATAAAAATCTTATTATTAAATATTTTTACACCTACCCCAAGATTTAGCTCTAAAAAAATATATGTAAGAGACCTTAATGATATTCTTTGAGCTCCCTGGTAAACTTCAGGTGTTCTATTTTGGATAATCACATATAACCAAGGTAAAAAAATAAGTAAAGTTATTAATTGAAACAGCAACCATTTCTTAAGCAATTTTTTGTTTTTAAAAGATGTTATAAACACAAACATATTCTCGACTAAAACCACAAAGGTTGCAAATATATGAGTATAAATTGCTATAATATTAGAAATTGTTACTAATATAAGATTTTTACTGTTTTCTAAGCCTTTTAAAAAATTGTAAATTGAAAAAAGAACAAAAAAAGTTACCATAGGATACATTCTCGCTTCTTGAGCAAAATAAATGTAAAAGGGAGAAAGAGCAAAGAGAAAAGAAGCAATAATACCAGTTAGTCTACCAAAAATTTTAGAGGCCACTAAGTAAACCATATATATACATAAAATACCCCAAATTGCTGAAAAAGATCTTATTGCAACCTCCGAGTCCCCAAAGATCTTTATCCAAAAGTGCATCATTACAAAGTATAAGGGAGGGTGAATACCTGTAGAGGCTCTATTAGCTATTATTCCTAAAAGATTTTGAGCTGATACTTGAGCTGTAATAGCCTCATCAATCCATATACTTCTTACCCCTATCTTGTAAAATCTCAAAAATCCACCAATAAGCATTATTAAATATACTCCTACTTTACTGTTATAAATACCCTTTTTAACTTTCTCTAAATACATACCAACAATTCCCCATAAAGCCGGTAAGGTAGTGTTAAAAAGAAACACTAAAAAAGAGATATTAAAAGCTATGTTAGAAGGGATACCTAATTTACCTAATAAATATATAGCAGTTCCTTCTCTTACTCCTAATCCTGCTATCGTTATAGGTATAAGATTAACAAGCATAATAAGAGGATACCCATATAATAAATCCACAAAAGTCCCTGTTCCAAAAGCTCTCGAGAGAATATATCCTTCTAATATTACAACAAAATAAGCTAATATGGTAACCAAAAGATTGATTACAAAAATACTCTTCTTGATAATCGTTAAACCTTCAATAATTTGGGGATATTTTTTAAGAATAGGTACCTTTTTAAGAAATATTAAATGTTTAGGATTAAAAATTAAGAAAAAAAGAAATAAAATCAGTAATAAGAATAAAGCGGCATAAAAAATACCACAAAAATAATAAACTCCAATAATAGAAAGGAAAAGAACTCCATACAAATCAAGTATTTTGTCCCATAGAGCAATCCCAATTCCTTCTAGTTTACTTTTTAAATTAGCTATTCTTCCTAATTCCCCAATCCTCCCAGGTGTTATGATGCCTAAGGACATTCCAATGAAATAACTATCAAGAGCCCTCCAAAAACTTATTTTTTCTATAGAATTTACAAGAATATACCACTTAAATGTTTTCAACAAAGTAAAGATTACACCTAGAATAAAAGCTATAACAAGGTAAATAAATCTTACATTTTGAAAAACTGAAAAAAGAGATTCAAAAGAAATTCTTCTAAATATCACAAAGAAGACCGCAATAGTCAAAAGGAGCTTAATAAAGTTTATAACTAAATTCTTCCTTTCCCTCTTCATCAAAGATCCTCCTTATTATAACCCTCTTAGCATTGATTATAATTTCATGAAAGTACTTACTTAAATCAGCCTCTTGAAAGTATCTACTAGAAGGAATAAAAACATATGGATTTTCCATCCCCACATATACTCTATCTATATTTTTTGAAGCTTCTATAATATCCTCTATTTCAATTTTATTATTCAACAATTTTATATATCTTTCCACTCTAATACTAGTTAATTTTTGTTTAGATATGAGCATCCCTCTTAGAATCTTTTTAATTAATCTATTTATATTTTCAAACCTTCCAAAATTAATCTGGAAGATTCTTAAAAGAATATTCTTAAAAATAGTCATCCTATAGGAAGGAATTTTTACAGCCTTTCTCTTAACTCTCACGTTATTCCTCTCAAAATATACCTCTTCTTGAGAATTCAACCACCCAGCAGTATAGTAATTTTTGCCTATTTTTAATACAACTCCGCTATCTTTTAAGCTTTCTTTATTTTTAAATACTATTCTTAACACTGCTCCCTTTTTTAGATTAGAAACTAAATAAAAATTCTCATCCGAATATATCCAAATACTAGATTTTGGGAAAAATCTATCTCCTTTTCTTATTATTGTTTCTTCAGAGTCATCCTTATAAACTAAAGAGGCTTGTAAATATGTATAACCTATATAAGCTAAATATCTATCATCTAAATTGTAAGGCCCAATAGTCTTATATTCTCTTAAAGATTTTCTTAACATATCTCGAATATATTTAGCAGAATTATTCCAATGAGATACAAGTTCAATTCCAGCTGGAATTATATACTTTGTATTTCTTGAACCATATTCTCCTCCAAAAGTTCCATCAGGATGTACAAAATAAGACAAAAAGTCTATAGCTCTATCAAGCATATCTTTTACTAAAGGAGACTCTGACTTTATATATAATTTACTCAAATAATCCACAGTAAGAGAAAGATATCCAATATCCGGCCCTCCATATTCCGGAAACCAACCTTCTTCTGTTTGTAATTTTGAAAGGTTTTTCAGTCTTCTCTCAACTATTCTTTTATACTTCTCTTCAGAAGTAAGAAGATAAAAATTATATATACCTAAAATACATCCAGCCTCTTGATTACAAGCTGTATAATCCACATTTCTAGACAAAAAATTTACAGCCCTCTCAAGAGAATTTAAAACCTTATTATAATTTCTAATCCTTTCTCCCATCAATAATAAAACTTCTGAGATAGCATAGGTAGTAAAAGCAGTTGCCACAAAACTACTCTCATACGGATACCATTCGTCAAAAGATCCATTATACCTTTGAATAGCACACCAAAAATCAATTCCCGCGTTTATCCAATTAAGTATCTGTTCAGAATTATAATATTGATTATTTTGCCAATCTATCAAATAAAGGTAAGTTAATGTAAGAGTTGCTTCTTGAAATCTTGCACACGGAAAATCAGTCACATTATAATGCCAAAAATTTCTATCAAAACACCCATAAGTAGAGCTTATAGGATTCTTATCTAAAAGCCCTAAAAGTCTTGGAATTTCGTTAATTATGGACTTGAAATATATATTACTCAAATCCAATTTCTTCTAAAATTAAATATTCTCTTTTTCTCCCGTGAGTTACATTATTTATTAATTCACCAAGAAGACCAATAGATAAGAACTGAACTCCTAATATCATTAATAAAATTCCTAAAAGAAGCAAAGGTCTGTTTCCTATGAGAGCTCCTGTGGTAAACTTATATATTGTCAAACTCAAATTTATTAAAAAGCCAAGCATAAGAAAAATAAGTCCTGTTCCCCCAAAAAAGTGCATAGGTCTTTTCAAGAATCTTGTTATAAAAACCACAGTAAACAAATCCAAAAATCCCTTCACTATTCTTTTCCAACCATATTTAGACTTTCCATAAACTCTTGGATGATGGGTTACCACTACTTCTCCCACTTTAAAACCCTTAGCATAAGCTAAGGCAGGGATATATCGATATAATTCTCCGTAAACCTCTATATTTTCCACAACCTCTTTCCTGTAAGCTTTAAAACCACAATTAAAATCATGTATATGAACTCCTGTAAGCCAAGAGGAAAGTTTACCAAATATTTTTGAGGGTAATCTTTTGCTAATAGGATCTTTTCTCTCTTTTCTCCAACCTGATATTATATCGTAGCCTTCTTCTATCAATTTAAGAAATTTAGGTACCTCACTAGGATCATCTTGAAGATCAGCATCAAGGGTTATAACTACCTCTCCTTTTGCCTTCTCAAAACCAGCTGAAAGAGCAGAAGCTTTTCCAAAATTTCTTCTAAATCTAATAACTCTAACCCTTTTGTCTTTCTCTGCTATGTTCCTTAAAATAAAAAAGGAATTATCAATACTTCCATCATCTACAAAGATAATTTCGAAGGAGAGGTTTAACTCTTCGGAGATTTTTTTTATTCTAGAATATAATTCTTCTAAGCTTCCTTCCTCATCCTTTACAGGAACAACATAAGAAACAAACATATTTCTCATAACAATTTTGAATTTAACACAAAATATACCTTGAAGTCAACCTTAGCAAGCAGAAAATATGATGAAAAACTCTACAAACTTATGTTAAAATTATCTTTGACAGTGATTTTATAAATGGAGGTATCTAGAGATTGGAAAAAATTGGTATTATAGGTACTGGATATATTGGTTTAGTCACAGCTTTAGGACTTTGTGAGTTTGGAAACAATGTCATATG
>CALHTV010000103.1 GCA_938039765.1 uncultured Dictyoglomus sp.
TATTAGAACTGTTTTACCACATCCAGAAGGACCAACTATAACAACTGACTCTCCTTTTTCAATATCAAAACTTATAACAGAAAAAAGAAAAGCGGAAGAAATGATGTATATTGATCCTTTGACCAAGGTATATAATAGAAGATTTTTAGAAGAGAATTTTGAGATCATGAAGAGAGAAAATGAGATCTTTTCATTGGTATTCATTGATTTAGATAATTTTAAGGAGGTAAATGATAAGTTAGGTCATATTTTAGGGGATGAATTACTTTTAAAAATTGTAGAATTTTTTAAGAGTAATTTGCGAGAGAAGGATATTTTAGTTAGATATGGCGGAGATGAATTTTGCTTATTTCTAGGGGGAATTGATTCTGAAAAAGCAAGGAAGATTATTAAAAGGATTTCTGAAAAATTTAATGAGGAGTTTTCTGACTTCTTTGGTATAAAGATTAGTTTTGCCTATGGAGTTGCAGAATATCCTAAGGATGGAGAAGATTTATATATACTTATACGAAAAGCCGACGAGGAAATGTATAAATTTAAAGGCTAGCCTATTTACTTAAGGGCTTAGCTTTTTTCAGTCTTGGTCCTTGAGGAGTATCCTCTATAATGTATCCTTTTGCTTTTATTTCCTCACGTATTTTATCTGCTTTTTCCCAATCTTTATTTTTTCTTGCAATTTCTCTTTCTTCTAGTAATCCCCATATTTCTTCAGGGACTTCTATTTTTATTTCGGGAGGGTTGTCTAAGGAAAGACCTAAAACCCTATCAAACTGAAGCAAAGTAGTCCTTTTTATTTCAGAAGGTATTTTGTTATCTTTTACAAGCTCCCACGTTATAGCCAAAGCTTTAGGCATATCTAAATCATCATTTATAGCTTTATGAAATTCTTCCTCATAATTTTTATCAAATTCAGCATCAACTTTTGGATACTTTTTCATGTTTTCATAAAGTCTATTTAAAGCTCTCTGAGCTCCTTCTAAGGCAGTCCAAGTAAATCTTAAAGGACTTCTATAATGAGCTGTGAGACAGAAGTATCTATAAGCTAGAGGATGATATCCCTTTTCTTCTAAGTCCGATAAAGTTATAAAGTTTCCTTCTGATTTTGCCATTTTTTTGTCACCCATGACTAAAAATTCTCCGTGTAACCAGTATTTTGCCATAGGCTTATCATAGGCTGCTTCTGACTGGGCTATCTCATTTGTATGATGTATTGGAATATGGTCTATTCCTCCACAATGAATATCAAAAGGTTGTCCTAAATATTTTGTAGACATGACAGAGCATTCTATATGCCAGCCAGGAAAACCTACCCCCCATGGAGAATCCCATTCCATTTGTCTTTTAACATCCTTTGGTGAAAACTTCCATAAAGCAAAGTCTGTAGGATTTCTCTTCTCAGGATTATACTCTACTCTTGCTCCAGGTAGTAAGTTTTCTAATTCTTGTCCTGCTAATTTTCCGTATTCTGGCACTTTTGAAGTATCAAAATAAATCCCATCAGAAGTTCTGTAAGTATATCCTTTGTTTTCTAATATTAAAATAAGATCTATAAAATCTTTTATATGATCGGTAGCTTTACACCATATATTAGGCTCAATTATATTAAGTTTTTTAATATCTCTTTTAAAAGCCTCAGTGTAAAATTCCGCTATTTCCCAAGCACTTCTTCTTTCCTTTTTTGCTTCTCTTTCAATTTTATCCTCACCTTCATCAGCATCAGAAGTTAGGTGTCCCACATCAGTTATATTCATTACATGGTTTACTATGTAATTGTTATAAAGCAGTACTCTTTTTAGTATGTCTTCAAATATGTATGTTCTTAAATTACCTATATGAGCATAATTGTATACAGTAGGCCCGCAGGTGTACATACCTACATAAGGAGGATTTATAGGCTCAAATTTTTCTTTTTTCTTTGTTAGTGTATTATAAAGATATAAATTCATAGTGGTTAGATTATAGCATAAAAAGATAAGATTTTTCAAAGGGGGAGGAGAAAGAGATGAGATTGTATATTAAATATCCATTAAGAAAGGACCTACTTGAAAAGATATTGCAGGTAAGAGAAGATATAAAGATAACTGAAAATCTGGAAGAAGCAGAAATTTTCTTTGGATGGCATATTTCCAGAGAGGAATTTAGATCTGCTAAAAATCTAAAATGGATACAGATCACTTCTGCAGGAGTTGACAATGTACTCTTCGAAGAGTTAATTAATTCTGATGTAATTATTACTACTGCTAGTGGGGTACATCCAAAACCCATAGCAGAACATGTTTTTGGACTTATTCTTGCTTGGACACGAAGGATAAACGTATCTCTAAAAGGGAAAATGGAGAGAAGATGGAATCGAAATGAGATAGAATGGTGTGATGAGTTAACAAATAAAACTATAGGAATAATTGGATATGGGAAGATTGGGCAAGAGATCGGAAGGGTAGCAAAATGTTTTGGTATGAAGGTGGTTGGCGTGAAGAGAAATTTGAATAAGAGGGATATAAATTTCTATCCTGATGAGCTTATTTCTTTTAAAGAAATGGAAAAAGCTCTTAGAAAAGCTGATGTTGCTGTGCTTTCTCTTCCCTTAACTTCAGCAACGAAGGATCTTATAGGGGAAAGGGAGTTAAAAATGATGAAAAAGGAAGCTATACTTGTAAATATTGGGAGAGGAAAAATTATAAGAGAAGATGCTCTTGTGAAAGCTTTAAGAGAAGGGTGGATTCAATGTGCTCTTTTAGATGTTTTTTACGAGGAACCCCTTTCTCCGGAAAATCCTTTATGGGAATTGGACAATGTTATTATAACTCCCCATATAGCAGGTATGACTCCTTATTATGATGAGAGACTGGTCCAAATATTTAGCTATAATTTAAAGATTTATCCTGATGTAGAAAAGATGCTTAATGTGGTAGATAAAGAAATAGGATATTAAAGGAGGGCATA
>CALHTV010000104.1 GCA_938039765.1 uncultured Dictyoglomus sp.
ACAAAGAAAGAAGAACTTTTTCTAATTCTCCCCTTGAAAGCTCTTTAATTTTACTATTTTCTTCTATTTTAAAAAACTTTATTAATTCTATGAATTTATCTTCCTTAAATCCCTTGAAAAAGTCTTTATAAAAATTCTTAGCATCCCCAACTCTCATCCAATTAGGAAGAATATTCTTATCAGGAAGAAAAGATACCATTTCTTTCGAGTTTACAGATATGTTTTCTCCATTTATTTTTACATGTCCCGAAGATGGTTTTAAAAGTCCCACGATTAATTTTAAAAGGGTAGTTTTTCCACTACCATTGGGACCATAAAGTCCAATAATCTCTCCAGTATCAGCTTTTAAATTAATCTCCTTTAATGCTTGTTTTTTCTCATAAAATTTATTTAGATTTTCTATTTCCAAAATGTTCATGTTTTATCCTCCTTTAAAAATTTAGAAATCAAATTTATTATTTCTTCATCAGGTATATTAAGTTCTCTCATATTCTTTACAAAATTTTTTAAAATCTCATGGGCTATATTTTCCTTTAACTTTAAAATTCTATTTTTATCTTCGGTAACGAAAGATCCTGTTCCTCTTAGGGTAAAGATAATTCCCTCCCTTTCTAATTCTTGATAGGCTTTTTGGACAGTATTAGGATTTACCTTTAATTTCTCTGCAAGTTCTCTTACTGATGGCAATTTTTCACCTCCCTTCAAATCACCCCTTATAATTTGCTTTTTAATAAGGTCCATTATTTGCAGATAAATAGGTATACTCTCGTCAAAGTTAATATTTAACACCTCCTTCTGTATTACTGTTTTATATATATAATACAGTAGGGCATAGAAACTTGTCAAGGGGTAAAAGAGATTTTTAGAAGGGAATTTATTAATCTAAAAGATTAAAAGTACAGCAATATCAGCAACATTTGTTCCTGTGGGTCCTGTAATAATTGCATCGCCAAGTTTATTAAAGAAACTGAAAGAGTCATTGTTTTCTAAGAATTCGTTGATATCTAAATCCAGTTTTTTAGCTTTTTCTAAAGTTAAAGAATCGGCTATAGCGCCTGCAGCAGGACTTATTCCATCGATCCCATCTGTTCCTATAGAAGCGAAAACAAAATTTATTCCTTGAAGATACTTTGTAATATAAAGAGTAAGTTCTGAGTTTCTTCCTCCAATTCCTTTTCCTTTAACCTCTACCGTTGTTTCACCTCCAAAAACTATCGCAACAGGCTTTTTTATTTCTATGTATCCTAAGGCAATTGATTTACCAATCCCTGCGAGAGTTTTGGCAACAGATGAGGCAACACCCTGTATTGCAGATCCAAGATAAAAGGTGTTTATATTTTTATCCTTAAAGAATTCTATCATTTCTCTTGTTGCTATATAATTAGAAGCAATAATGTGATTCTCAAAAGTACAGTTAATAGCCTCTCCTTCTTTTAAGGTTTCCTCAATTTCACCCTTTATACCCTTCTCTAATATTTCTACTATATCTTTAAACTCGTCTTCAATTTTATATTTTTTAAGCACTAAAAGGGCATCGTAATAGGTTGATGAGTCAAAATACGTTGGACCTGAAGCAATGACGTCGAGGGGATCAAATATCACATCGGAGATAATGAGAGAGATGACATTTCCTTTAAGGTGTTTTAAGAGTTTTCCTCCTTTAATTCTTGAAAGATGCTTTCGCACAGCATTTAATTCATTTATATCTGCTCCTTTTTTCATAAGGGTTGTAGTTAATTCTTGAAGCCTATCTAAACTTACAATTGGGCTCTCTACAAGGGCAGAGCCTCCTCCAGAGATGAGAACTATAGTTAGGTCAGAATTATCCACTTTATCTGCTAATTCTAAAATCTCTTCACCTGCCCTAACACTATCCTCGTTGGGTATAGGATGGCTTCCTTTGATAAACTTTACATTGGGTAAATTAAGAGCTTCCTCGACATTACTTACTACAATACCCTCAGTTATAGGAAGTAATTGATAAATTGCTTTAAAGATCTTAATACTTGCTTTACCAAAAGCAATAACATATACATGGGAGAAATCTTTTAAAGAGTAAACTTTTTCCCCAACATAGATTTTGCTATCTTCTTTTCTTAGAAAATTCATTACCCCTTTATAAGGGTCAACTCTTTCTAAACCTTTACTGAGGGCATTGAGGGCTAAATGCCGAAATTTTCTCAAATTTTCTTCTTCAGTGTTATTTGCTAATCTTTCTATATCAATCATTGTTATTAATAATTATATATGAGCACAAGAAAAGAGTAAAATTTAAGTATTAAAATTTAAATCTGTTTAAGGAGGAATTAAAAATATGGCAAAAATTAAGAAAGTGGAATTTAAACTTAATACCTTTGAATATATTAAACCTTTTCATATTGCCAACAATATAACATATCAAACAGAAAACATAGAAGTTATAGTTGAGCTTGAAAATGGAATCCAAGGTTTTGGAGAAGCGTCTCCTTCCTTCAGAGTAAATGGAGAGAGAGTCGAAGCTCTTATGGCCCTTAAAAAAGTAGTACAAGAAATGATTGTTGGAATGGACGTGAGAGAGTATAGAAAGATATTTGAGAGAACAGATTCATTAAGATCCGCTAGTAGTATGAAGGCAGCAGTTCAGTATGCTGTATTAGATGCTTTTAGCGAAGAGATAGGTGTACCTGTTTACCAACTTCTTGGGGGAGCTAAAAGGGAAGTTGAAACGGATTATACCATTAGCATAGGTTCCATTGAGGAAAGGGTTGAAGAAGCAAAAAGAATTGTAGACTGGGGATATAGAGTAATAAAGATAAAAGTTGGGGAAAATTTAGAGGAGGATATTCAAGCCATGATTGCAATCCATGAAGTCAGTAAAGGTTGTAAATATATAGTTGATGCCAATACAGGTTACACTCCTAAAGAAGCAGTAAAATTTGTGAAAGAAATTTATAGGTTAGGTATTGATATATCTATCTTTGAGCAGCCTGTTCCTATGACAGATATTGAAGGATTGAAATATGTTAGATGGAATTCTCCCTTTCCAGTGGCTGCTGATGAAAGTGCAAGAACAAAATATGACGTAATGAGATTATTAAAAGAGGAGGCTGTGGATTATATCAATATAAAACTTATGAAATCAGGAATAAGTGATGCTCTTGCCATAGTAGAGATTGTAAAGACAGCAAATTTAGGATTAATGATTGGATGTATGGGAGAGTCAAGTCTTGGAGTAAACCAAAGTGTACATTTTGCTCTTGGAACAGGAGTCTTTGATTTTCATGATCTTGATACTCCTCTTATGCTTAAAGAGCCAAAATTTCGAGGGAAGTATAAAGTAGAAGGTCCAGTTTATAAAGTATAGTTTTTATAGATAGATCATCTTTCTTGTCATTCCTCCATCTACTATAAAGTTTGCTCCTGTAATAAAACTTGCTTCATCAGAGATTAAGTAAAGCACTAAGCTTGCTATATCTTCGGGTTTTCCCACTCTTCCTGCAGGATGTTGCTTATGATCTAATTCTGTAAGTTCAGCAGGTTTTCTTATTGATTTTTTCTTCCACTCTGATACCTCAATCCAACCAGGACTTATGCAATTTACTCTAATTTCAGGACCAAGACTTATGGCAAGAGCATGAGTTAGAGCATAGATTCCTCCTTTTGAGGCAGAATAAGCCTCAGTGTTAGGTTCAGACATAAAGGCTCTTGTGGAGGCTATATTTATTATTACTCCTCTTTCTTTTCTTAGATAAGGATAAGCATATTTAGAGCATAAAAAAGCTCCCGTTAAATTTACCCCGATTACTTTATTCCATTCCTCAAGGGTCAATTCTGATATATGTTTATTTATTCCGATTCCTGCATTATTAATAAGATAATTTATTTTTCCAAAGGTCTTTATGGTCTCTTCAATCATATTTTTTACATCTTCCTCTCTGGAAACATCAGTCTTTATAAACTTTATATCCCCTAAAGAAATGTATTCTTCCTGTGTTTCTCTTCCTGCTTCTTCATCAATCTCGGCTATGATTACCTTAATACTATTTTCTAATAATTTTTTAGCGATGGCTTTTCCAATTCCTTGCCCTCCACCTGTAACAATAGCTACTTTATCCATAAAATCCCTCCTTTTTTATTAAAAAATGCTTCTTTGAATATTATATATACCCTTTATATCCCTCTCAAAATTCTTTTTGGACCAGAAAGCTTAATAAATTAAGATAAGAAAATTTTCCTATCCACATTATCCGTGTAGATCCAGAACTTATGCTTTCTGTTCCACATCACATTACAACCTGTCATGGATTTGAGGCTGTCTCTTTACTTTGTAGAAGGGTATATTGCAAATATGGCTAATCTTGTGATTGATCTTTATGCTTAAAGAGTGTAGAACTTATATAGCCCTTGCCAATACCCTTGCTGGATTTGTGGGATTCATACTCAGCTGTACCTCAGAACATTCCTTAGATCATGCTCTCTCTACTTAACCTCATGAACTTCCTCCTCTCTTTTATCTCAGGAAGAAAAAGAGAGGAAAGAGAACAATAAAAACTTATTTTTAAGAGATAGTAAAAGAAAGCTTACAGATAAAGTTTAGCGTTATATTAGGTTTAATATTCATATTGAATTAAAAACCTCTTTTCCACGCTATGGGCATTTTTCTTCCCATTCCAAAAGCCTTTGTGCTCACTTTTAATGTGGGGGGTGCTTGTCTTCTTTTGTATTCTGAACTATCGATTTTTTTAATTACTCCTTCAACCAAATTTCTTTCAAATCCTCCTTCTAAAATCTCATCAATAGATAAATTATCCTCGATGTACGCCTTAAGAATTTCATCTAATATAGGGTATGGAGGAAGGGAATCTTCATCCCTTTGATTTGGCCTTAATTCTGCAGAGGGAACTTTTGTTAAAATTGATTGAGGAATGATTTCCCTTTCTCTATTAATAAATCTCGCTAATTCATAGACGGTCATCTTGGGAATATCTCCAATAACTGCCAAGCCTCCTACCATATCTCCATAAAGGGTGCAATAGCCCACTGCTAATTCCGATTTATTCCCTGTAGCTAAAACTAAATAACCTTCCCTATTGGATATAAACATTAGGATACTTCCCCTTATCCTTGCCTGAATATTTTCCTCGGCAAGATCCATCAAAGGATTTCCATCAGGATTAAAGGTTTCAAGATATGCTTTAAAAATTTTTTCTATAGGGATTACTCTAAATTCAATTCCTAAATTTTTTGCTAAAATTTCTGCATCCTTTACACTTCCTTCAGAGGAATATCTTGAGGGCATAGAAACCCCAAGAACATTTTTAGATCCAAGGGCAAAAGTAGCTAAACAGGCAACTACTGATGAATCAATTCCACCGCTTAATCCAATAACTGCTTTTTTGAATCCTAATTTTGAAAAATAATCTCTTATTCCAAGAATCAATGCTTCATAAATACTTTCTATATCCTCTTTAATAGAATTTATATCTTCTATAGATAATAAATTTGACAAATCTATAATTCCCAAATCCTCTTTAAAGCTTTTTCCTTTCCAAGCAATCTTTCCATTTTCTGTTATTACAAGGCTTGATCCATCAAATATTAATTCATCGTTTCCCCCCACCTCATTCACATATATTATTGGTCTTTTATATTTTCTTGCAAGATAACATAGCATATCTCCTCTTAATCTTATTTTTCCATAATAATAAGGAGATGCGGAGATATTAAGTATCACTTCTGCCCCTTGAGAAATTAATTCTTCTAAAGGGTCTTTTTCATAAATTGCCCTATTCCAATAGTCCTTATCATTCCAAATATCTTCACAAATGGTAATACCAAGATTTATTCCCTTAAATATTATGGGATGGCAATATTCTGCAGGCTTAAAATATCTTTCCTCATCAAAAACATCATAGCTTGGTAATAAGGTTTTATGTTGATATCCAAAAAGTTTTCCTTGATAAAATAATAATGCAGAATTATAAATTTTTTCATCTTTATATAAAGGAGCCCCTAGAAGAATTCCCATATCTTTACTTTCTGGTAAAATCTTCCTACAAAGGATTTCATCTATTTTTTTGACAATTTCTCTTCTGAAAAGTAAATCTCTAGGAGGATAACCTATTAGAGAAAGTTCAGGAAATATGACTAAATCACAATTTTCTTTTTTGGCCTTGAGGATATAAGATAGAATTTTATCACTATTTCCTTCTATATCTCCAACTATTGGATTAATTTGAGCAATTGCAATTTTTAGATTCATAAATTTTCACCTCTTCTCTCCTTAAATTACTATTTATTATATATCCCGTTAGGCAAATAAGAAGA
>CALHTV010000105.1 GCA_938039765.1 uncultured Dictyoglomus sp.
TAAAAATATCTTTGAGGGGAGAGGTGAATTATCTTTAAGCCATGAATATTATAGTAATGGTGCTGAAAAATATCTTATTAATCTTTCTTTCCTTCCCAACTTAACCTTTACAAACGCTACTTTCTATATAAACTACATATATAGCAGAGACAAAGACATAAACTTATCCATTTTACAAATAGGTGGAAGTGGTTTTATTAATTTCTAAAGTAAGTGTAAATTTGACATACTTTTTTTTAAGTAGTATTATTATCAAGGAATTTCGAAGTATGAAAGGAGCGAGTGGCTTTGTTGAGAAATAAATTCTATATCACAACTCCCATATATTACTCAAATTCAGAACCTCATATAGGCACTGTATATACAACTGTTGTGGCTGATACCTTCGCCCGTTTTTATCGGCTAAAGGATTATGATGTCTTCTTTTTAACAGGTCTTGACGAACATGGTCAGAAATTAGCAAGAACAGCCCAAGAAAAAGGCTATTCTCCTCAAGAATATGTGGATATGATGGCTCAAAAATTTATCGATACATGGAAAAAAATAGGAATTACAAATGACGATTTTATAAGAACCACACAGAAAAGGCATGAAGAGGTAGTACAAAAAGTATTCCAAAAACTATACGAAGAGGGATATTTATATAAAGGAACCTATGCAGGTTGGTATTGTACTCCCTGCGAAACCTTCTTCCAAAAAGAAGAATTAAATGAAGGAAATTGTCCTCAATGTGGAAGACCTGTGGAATGGCTTGAGGAAGAAACTTACTACTTTAAACTCTCTGAATTTGCAGAACCCCTTTTAAAATATATAGAAGAACATCCTGAATTTGTCTATCCAGAATCTAGAAGAAATGAAGTAATAAGTTTTATCAAAAAGGGACTAAAAGATATTAGTGCCACACGAACCACAGTAAAATGGGGAATCCCAGTACCCTTTGATCCAAAACATACGGTATACGTATGGTTTGATGCCCTTGTAAACTATATAAGTGCCCTGGGATACTTAAGCAATGATCAATCAAAATTTGAAAGATATTGGCCGGCAGATGTACATCTCATAGGAAAAGATATATTGAGATTTCACGCCATTATATGGCCAGCAATCCTTATGGCCTTAAGAATTCCCCTTCCTAAAACAGTCCTTGCTCATGGTTTCTGGACAATAAAAGGAGGAAAAATTTCAAAATCCAAAGGAAATAGAATAGATCCTCATGAATTAATAGGTACTTATGGCGTTGATGCCTTAAGATACTTCCTATTAAGAGAGGTATCTTTAGGCCTTGACGGAGAATATAGTGATGAAGCATTTCACAGAAGATATCATTCTGACCTTGCTAATGATTTAGGAAATCTTCTAAATAGGGTTCTTACTGTAGCAGAAAAGTATACTGAAGGTAAAGTTCCAGAACCTAAAGAATTTAGAGACGAAGACAATCTATTGATAAAAAAGACCGAAGAGGTAGCCCAAAAGGTTGACGAGGCAATGGCTAATTTCAATCCAGCAAATGCTTTAGGTCATATATGGGAAGTAATTCAAGAGGCTAATAAATATATAGACCAACAAGCTCCATGGAATTTAGCCTCCTCAGGAGATAAAGATCGACTTAATACAGTAATTTATACCCTTCTTGAGACTTTAAGAAGAATTTCTATTCTAATATCTGCTTTTCTACCAAATACTGCCCTAGAAATCCAAAGACAATTAGGATATAAAGATATCCAGCTGGCCTGGGATTTAATTAAAGATGTCAGTATTCCCATAGGGCAAAAATTAAATAAAGAAAAGATTCTTTTCCCAAGAGTCGAAAGAAAAGAGGAAAAAGAAGTTGAAGAAAAGAATGAGGAACCCAAAATAAGTATAGAGGAGTTCAAAAAGGTAGATTTGAGGGTTGCAAAAGTTATCTCGGCAAGAAAAGTAGAAAATAGTGATAAACTTCTACTTTTAGAGATAGACTTAGGAGAAGAAAAAAGGCAGATAGTAGCAGGAATAGCTGAGTTTTATAAACCTGAAGAGATAGTAGGAAGAGAAATAATAGTGGTTTATAACTTACAGCCTGCTAAAATCAGAGGTTATGAATCTCAAGGAATGCTCCTTGCGGCTAAAGATAGTAAAGGAAGACTTGCTATCTTAACCCCTGAAAAAGAGGTGGATCCAGGATCGAAGGTGAGCTAAAATGCCTATAGCTCTTTATAGAAAGTGGAGACCTCAAACCTTTGAAGAGGTTGTAGGACAAGAACATATAGTAATAACTTTACAGAACAGTTTAAAATACAACCATATAGGACATGCTTACCTCTTTGCAGGACCAAGAGGAACAGGAAAAACAACTATAGCAAGACTTCTCGCTAAATCTTTAAACTGTGCAGAAGGTCCCACACCTACCCCATGCCTAAAATGTGCCTCTTGTATTGAAATTGCCGAAGGAAGAAGTATTGACGTATTAGAGATCGATGCAGCTTCTAACAGAGGTATTGACGAAATAAGAGATATAAGAGAAAAAGCAAGACTTCTTCCTGTAAGGGATAGATATAAGATCTACATTATAGACGAAGTCCACATGCTAACTAATGAGGCCTTTAACGCCCTTCTCAAAATATTAGAAGAACCACCTGATCATGTAGTATTTATAATGGCAACTACAGAACCTCAAAAGGTACCATTAACCATCTTATCTAGATGCCAAAGATTTGACTTCAGAAGACTTACTAGAGAAGAAGTAATAAAACAACTCTCGAAGGTAGCAGAAAAGGAAGGAGCAAAAATTTCTGATAGTGTATTAAAGATTATAGCTCTCCAATCTCAAGGCTCCATGAGAGATGCCCTTAGTCTTTTAGAACAACTTCTTGTTTATGGAGATCAAGAAATAAATGAAGAGCTTGCAAGAAACTTATTAGGCCTCCCCACCTATGAATTTACTTATACCTTTGCAAAAGCTCTTGGAGAGTATAATCTCCTTGAGGGATACAGTCTTCTCCAACAGATTTTCCAAATGGGTAAAAACCCACAACAATTTGTAAGAGAACTTCTTCAACACTTTAGAAATCTTCTCCTCCTAAAAGCTGATAAAAGAATTGGGAACTTACTTGCGCTAACTCAAGAAGAGTACGAAGAACTTTTAGAAGAAACCCAGTTATATACTATCCAAAGATTACAGAATATAATTGATCAGCTTCTTATATTAGAAAACCGTTTAAGAGATCTTACTAATGCTCCCCTTGTGATGGAGATGCTTCTCATACCTCTATTTATGAAAGAAGAAACACCAGAAACTATTGCAAAAGA
>CALHTV010000106.1 GCA_938039765.1 uncultured Dictyoglomus sp.
TACCCCCCTCCCCCCTCACCCCGTTATAATATACTATTTACCTCTTTACCACAATATGAACTACACTTCCTAAGGGTACTTTTACTGCTTCCATTATTGCTTCAGGTAAAGTGGGATGGGTATGAATAGTTTCTGCTACGTCGTTCAATTTAAGGTTATTTTGTATAGCAAGAGCAAGCTCTGCAATCATAACTGATGCTTCTGGACCTATAATCTGAGCTCCTATAATTACTTTATCTTCCTTTCTTGCCACAACTTTTACCAATCCATCTGTTGCATTCATAGATACTGCTTTTCCATTAGCAGTGAATGGAAACTCTCCTGTAACTACTTCTATACCTTGATCTTTTGCTTCCTCTTCTGTCAAACCACAGGCTGCAATTTCGGGAGAAGAGAAAATAGCCCATGGCACTACTCTATAATCCATTTTCTTATTTTCTCCTGCTATAATTTCTGCTACCACTTCTCCCTCTTTCATTGCTTTATGAGCAAGCAATAATCCACCAATAACATCACCTATAGCATATATATTATTAACATTTGTCCTTAAATATTCATCTACCAAAATTCTTCCCTTATCTGTCTTTACCCCTACATTTTCAAGGCCAATATTATCTGAATTTAGTTTCCTTCCTATAGAAACAAGTACTTTCTCACTCTCAAGAACTTCTCCTGTAGAAAGAGTAGAATAAACTTTTCCATTCTTAATCTCTACATTCTCTATCTTTGCTCCTACTTTTACCTCAATACCCTTTTTATTTAAAATTCTTTGAAGATAATTTGCTATCTTTTTATCCTTTAGAGTTGGAACTACTTGTGGCATCATTTCTACGATTGTTACCTTTGTCCCAAAGGTGCTATAAAAGGTTGCAAATTCAATTCCAATAGCTCCAGCTCCAATAATAACTATATCCTTAGGTATCTCTCTCAATTTTAAGGCATCATCAGAGGTTAGTACATTCTCTCCATCAATATTAAAAGTAGGAATAATAGCAGGCTCAGACCCTGTTGCAATGACAATATTTTCTCCCTGGACTAACTCTTTTCCTTGAGGAGTCTCTACTTCTATTGTTTCATTATCAACTATCCTTCCTCTTCCCTTTTTAATTACAACTTTTCTTGACTTAAGAAGATATTCCACTCCTGAAACAAGCTTTTTAACAACATTTTCTTTCCAATCAAATATTCCATTTATATCATATCCAAAGGAATCAACCTTTATCCCAAAGGTTTTTGCCTCCTTTATTGTATGAAAAACCTCTGCACTCTTAAGAAGTGCCTTAGTAGGAATACATCCTCTATTTAAACATGTTCCTCCAAGATCTCTTTCTTCAATAATACAAACCTTTTTCCCAAGATCTGCAGCTCTTATAGCTCCTACATATCCTCCTGATCCTGCTCCTAAAAATACTACATCGAATCTTTCCATAAAATTCCTCCTTAGGATATTATCTTCTCATTTTTTTCTATCAATTCTATCCAACCATCATAATTCACACAAGGGAAAAGGCTCATATCCTCTGAATAACCCCTTGCCTCTAAGTCCTCTTTAAGGACAAAAACTGATACAGCATTTTTAATAAGATCTTTTGTAGTTTCATCTATTGCGTGCAGAACTCCATCTTGTACAAAAAGAATAGTATCTCCCTCTATAGCCATCTCAATCATACGCTTACTAATATTCTCCGTTGGACTCTTCTTAATAATTATTAGAGCCATTTCTTCCACCTCTTTTTCAGAAAATTATTACCTTATCAAAGGAATGAACAAAGGAAGAAAGCTCCTCTTTAGTTATAATCTTTGCTTTCCAAGCAGGCTCTATATCTTCCTCTTTTATTTTCCTTTTTTCTAAGTCTTCTTTTAATATATAAACGGGTGTCCCATACCTTTCTAGATATTTAAAAGACATACTCAAGGAAAGACAACCTAAGCTCTCAGGATGAGTATTTTTATTGACTGCAATTACAGCATCTTCCATAAAAAGAATGGCCGGTTCTAAATCCTCTCCATACATTCCAAAAGCACTACGTAAAGCTTCATTTACCCAGATAGAACCCGCAGGACTTTGATAAACTACAAAAAGTACTTTTTTCATAAAGGTTCCTCCCTTATTACGGCATTAAATTAACATATCTATCAGCATTAAAGATCAAAGAGGCCATCTCTGGAACTCCAGAAAACTTAGGGCCCTGAACAGTATTGTCTGAGGATATCCCTCTATATTCAGCACAAAGTCCACAAATATGTATCTCTACTCCTTTTTCTGAAAGTTCTTGCATTCTTTGAGGAATATTTCTATCTACCCTCATAGGTTTTACTTTTGAATTAACTGAAAGAACTGAATCAGCAAAAAGGAAAATAGAAACCTTATGTCCTTTTCTCAAAGCTGCCTCAGCAAGATGAATAGCTGTATCAAGATCTTCATAAGTATATGGAGGTACATTCAGCTGTATTACAATATGCATCTTATCCCTCCTACTTTCTTTCATATAGATACCAGTACATGAACCAGTTTCCTAAAACAAAGAAGATAAGAGCCAAAATAGAACTTAAAGCAAGATGAGGAATTCCTGATAATATATGACCAATATTACAACCTGCTGCTACTCCAGCTCCAAATCCCATCAAAATACCACCAAGAATCACCTGAAGATAGGTCTTAGGATCCTTTGGAACCCTTAACTTAAATTCTTTAGAGATTAAAGCAGAAATGAAAGCCCCAATTATAATACCTAAAACCTCCATACCTATCCAATTATAAGGTGCTCCTGCTACAGTACCTGCCAAAAGATTAACCCATCCTCCTGTTATTCCTAAGGCATAACTTTTTTGAGATAAATAAGCTAATATTCCAACTACTCCTAAAGCAATACCTCCCTTTATCCAATCTAATCCTGTAACCTTCCTTTCCGTAGTTTTCACACCTAAGATATAAACAAGCAAAATAATATAAAATATAATAGCAACAATCCAAGGATTAATACCCAAAACATTAGCTATAGTAGGGCTTACTTTACCATCTACTGCATTATATATTCCTGGATCTTGAAGATTCACAGTTATAGGAGAACCAAACCAAGAATTAACAAAACTCAGAGCTCCTCTTCTCACTGCAGCTGCACTAATTCCAAAAAAAAGACCTGCTAAAATTGCGGTAATATATCCTTCTCCTATCCTATAGGTAACTCCACTTGCACAACCTCCAGCAAGAACCATACCCATTCCAAATAAAAATCCACCAATAATCTGAGCAGCAGGAATAAAGGGTGATGGATTAAGTTTTATCCATCCTAAAGAAGCAACTAAATGAAAACCTAAGGTTTCAACAAGTATAGCAACAGCTGCCATTTTTACCAAGTAATTATCCTTATTAAATTTTATATCCCTTATGGCGGAGTTAAAGCACATTCTAGATCTTTGCAAGACAACACCAAATAAAATTCCAATAATTAAACCCTGCCAAAGCATCTCTCCAAGCCCTCCTTAGCTTAAAGTATTATAATTTCTTAATGATAATCTTCCATTCGCTGGGTCCAATTTCTTCAATACCTAAAACCTCTCCTCCAACTTCTTTAACTCCTTGAGGAATCCTTTCCTTGGATAAAGGATAATCGATGAGTACCTCTAAAATCTCCCCTGATTGCATAGTTTTAAGCTTTTTCTTAGTTTCCACATCAGGCACTGGACAAACTTCTCCTCTTACATCAAGCACATAATTAGGTTTGAGCTCCATTTTAAACCCTCCTTCTTTTTAAAATTTTTTAAATAAAGTAAATATTACAATATTAATCGTGAAAATTATAACTTATTTTTATATTCAAAGTCAAGAAGAAAAAATTTTCATGAATATTATTAAAAAATTCATTTATATTTTCCAAAATATCTCTTGATTTT
>CALHTV010000107.1 GCA_938039765.1 uncultured Dictyoglomus sp.
AAAGGTAAAGTTTATAATTTTCTTTAGATATATTCTTTCTTCTTTTATATTATTTTTATTTTCGCTTATTTTTGTTCTTCTATTTTTGGTTTTACAGACTTTTACTAGATTTTATTATGAAGAGAAAATTGGAGAGGTATATACTGTAAAAAATAATGGTGAGATAAATATAAGTTTTGTTGATTTAAAGAATAATAAAAGATACTTTTTTAAGATTAATGGAGATCAATGGGTAATTGAAGGAGAAATTATTGTTTTTGATAAGTGGCTTAGATGGCTTGGAGCAAAAAGCTATTATAGAATAGTGAGATTTTCTGGGAGGTTTTTAGAAGGAAAAGAAGGGATTGTAAAATATTATGAGATAAATTCAAGAAGTGATTTTTGGGAATTTGTTTTGAAGAATTTTGATCGACTGCCTTTTATAGACACCGCTTATGGAATTTCTGCTTTTCAATATCCGGGATATAAATATGATGTATATATAAGTGATTTAGGTTTTGTTATAAGAAGGTAACTTGACGATTAAAAATGTTAATGATAAGTTTATAAATAAGATAAGTTGATGATAGGTATGAGCTTATTGTAAAAGTTAAATTTTGTTATGAAATTGGAGGTCAAAAGATGAGTAAAGCTGAAAAAGCTGTTGAAACCTTTAAAAAGGGGTATAATTGTTCTCAATCAGTCTTTTCTACATATGCTGAGGATTTTAATTTAAACAAAGATCTTGCTCTTCTTATAGGAAGTGGACTTGGAGGAGGAGTGGGAAGAACAGGAAGAATTTGTGGGGCTGTATCTGGAGCAGTTCTTGTATTAGGTTTGAAATATGGTTTCTTTAAAGAGGAAGAGATAAATTCAGGAAAAGAAAGGGTATATGGAAAAGTTAAGGAATTTCTTAAAAAATTTGAAGAGGTCCATGGTTCAATTGATTGTGTTGATCTATTAGGAGGGGTTAATATAGGAACAGAGGAAGGTTTAAAGAAGGCTAAAGAGGAAAATCTATTTGGGACTATTTGTCCTAAGTATGTGGAAAATGCTTGCAAAATCTTAGAGGAGATGCTTTAAATATTTCCTATTTTTTCAGGAAGGGAGAAACCCTAAATATATTATTCTAAGAGTCACCTAGGATTACCATAAGCTACATTATTTAGCTACATCATCTAAGTCACACCAATCTGTTGAATCTACACCCTTCCATTTAATTACTGTCATACCCTCTTGCACTTTAATTAAAATATCACAATCCCCATAATTTTTACCGCCAAAGGTTCCCCTTTCTCTTAAATGTAGTCCTATTTGTTTCCCGTTATATTGGGATAAATTTATTGTTTGAAAGTTACAATAATTGAAATGTTCCCCTACAGGATAACCATATCCTTTTAAATGTAAAACCATTAAGGATTTCCATGTTCCATCAGTTTTTCTTTCCATCACCTCTAATGGAACGTTCATAGAATCATATCTTGTCAAATAATAAACCTTATAATGCGCTGAATCTATTTTAACCTCAACGTAATCACCGTTATGAAGAAAAAGAGCTCCTTTGTATGGGAAAGCTTCACCGTCAAAATTCTTATTTGTAAAAGTAGCGGCAAAGGTTAAAACTAACAAGGCGGAAAATATGAGGGAAAACTTAAATAATTTTTTCATTTTTCCTCCTTTTGGGTTTCTCTCTTCCCTTATTAAAAATTATTTCACTGATTTTTAAGAAGTCAATGTTTTTTATAAAGATTAAGTTTATAATATTTTTGTAATGGGATATGTTTAAAATTAACTATTAGGGGGAATATAGTCTATGCTTAAAATTACTATTATAGGAGCAGGAAGTGGGGTTTTTACAAGAAATTTAGTAAGGGATATCTTATGGTATCCGGAGTTAAGAGATTCCACAATAATGCTCATGGATATTGATAGTATTAGGCTTGAATTTATGAGAAAAGCTTTACAGAGGCTTATAGATCAGGAAAAATATACTACTGAGCTTCAAGCCACAACTGATAGGAAGGAAGCATTAAAGGGAGCCAAATATGTAATTATTACAATACAGGTTGGGGGATTAAAACCCTTTGAGCATGATATTTATATTCCTCTAAAATATGGTGTAAAGCAAGCTGTTGGCGATACAATAGGACCAGGTGGAGTTTTCAGAGCTCTTAGGACAATACCAGTTTTACTTGATATTGCAAAGGATATGGAAGAACTTTGTCCTGATGCTCTTTTGATTAACTATGTGAATCCTATGGCAATGAATTGTTGGGCTTTAAATAAAGCAACTAATATAAAAAGTGTTGGACTTTGTCATAGTATTCAAGGGACTGCCGAGTTTTTAGCAAAAATCATTGGGGCAAAAATAGAAGAGGTTTCATACTTATGTGCTGGTATAAATCACATGGCTTGGTTTTTAAAATTTGAATGGAAGGGCAAGGATGCTTACCCTCTTATAAGAGAAAAAGCAAAAGATCCTGAAATATATACTCAAGATGTTACTAAATTTGAGATATTAAAGCATTTTGGATATTATGTTTCAGAATCGAGTTTTCATATGTCTGAATATGTCCCATATTTTAGAAAGAGCGATGAGTGGATAAATAAGATCCATAGAACTCATTCATGGCACAAAGATTACTATAATGGAATGTATCTACACTGTTGCTTAGATGCAGCAAAAACTCTACTTGAAGATTTGAAGAAAATGGCAGAGGCAGAATATATAGATCCAAGAAGAAGTAATGAATATTGTGCAACTATTATCCATTCCATAGAGACAAATACTCCAAATGTAATATATGGTAACGTAGAAAATAAAAATCTAATTACAAATTTGCCAGAAGGATGCTGTGTTGAAGTACCATGCTTGGTTGATAAAAATGGAATCCAACCAACCCATATAGGAGATTTACCCCCTCAACTTGCAGCTTTGAATAGAACTAACATAAATGTACAAGAACTTGCTGTATATGCAGCTTTAACAGGTGATAAAGAAGCAGCTTATCATGCAATTATGATGGATCCTCTTACAAGTGCTGTTTTGGATTTGGACCGGATACGAAAAATGGTGGATGAAATGTTTGAGGCAGAAAAGGAATGGTTACCCGAAAGATTTTATAAGTAAAACAGATAGAGAGGAAGGAGGAAGTTTATGAACCGTGCTTTTGTTATTGATACTTCTAATAGTCCATATTCTAAACTTCATCCTGTTTCTATTTCCTCTGTGAAATTTACTGATGGACTTTTAGCAGAAAGAGTAAAAGTTGTTAGAGAAGTAACAATACCGACACAATATGAACTTTTAGAGCAAACCCAGAGGATAAATAATTTTAGGAGGGCGAGTGGAAAAATTCAAGGGGATTATTTTGGATTTTTCTTCAATGATACCGATGTGTATAAATGGATAGAAGCAGCTTCTTTTTCTCTCATGTCCGAAAGAGATGAGAAATTAGAAAAACTTTTGGATGATGTCATTGAAGAGATAAAACTTGCTCAAGATGAAGATGGATATCTTGATACTTATTTTACTTTTGATAGGAGAAAGGATCGTTGGACAAATCTTAAAGATATGCATGAGCTTTATTGTGCAGGTCATTTGATTCAGGCAGGAATAGCTCACCATAGAGCAACAGGGAAAAGAAATCTTTTAGATATTGCCATTAAATTTGCAGATCATATAGACTCAGTTTTTGGGCCAGGAAAAAGAGAAGGCACTTCGGGACATCCCGAAGTAGAAATGGCATTAGTAGAGTTATATAGGGAAACAAGAAATTATAAATACTTATCACTGGCAAAGTTTTTTATAGACGAAAGAGGAAAAGGTTTGGTAGGAGGAGAGCTATATCATATTGACCATAAACCCTTTAGGGAGTTAGATGAAATTGTGGGGCATGCAGTAAGATCTCTTTATTTAAACTGTGGAGCAACAGACCTATTTATAGAAACAGGAGAACTTTCTCTTTTAAATGCTTTAGAAAGACTATGGCATAATTTTGTGGAAAGAAAAATGTATATAACAGGTGGAGCTGGATCAAGATATGAAGGAGAAGCCTTTGGAGAGGAATATGAATTACCTAATGAAACTGCTTATGCAGAAACTTGTGCTGCTATAGCAAACTTTATGTGGAATTATAGAATGCTTCTTGCTTCCTGTGAAGGAAGATTTGGAGATATAATGGAACTTGTCTTATATAATGGTCTTCTTTCTGGAATCTCTTTAGATGGAAAAGAATATTTCTATGTGAATCCTCTTGCTGATAGTGGGAAAAACAGAAGACAAAAATGGTTTGCCTGTGCCTGTTGTCCTCCCAATATTGCAAGATTAATTGCAAGTCTTCCTGGATATATATACTCAACCTCTTTTGATGGAATTTGGGTGCATCTTTATACTTCTAATATTGCCCGTATAGATTGGGATGGAAGAGAAATAGAGCTTGAGGTTAAAACTCGATATCCTTGGGATGGTCTAATAGAATTTTATATCAATACTGATGGAGAATATATTATTTTTCTTAGAATTCCTAATTGGTGTAAGAGATATTCTTTATTCATAAATGACCAAGAAATTTCTACCAATATAGTTAATGGGTATGTTAAAGTAGAAAGGCTATGGAAGAAGGGAGATATTCTAAAGTTAAATCTTATTATGGAACCTGAATTTATAGTTTCTAATCCAAAAGTTATTAATAATATAGGAAGAGTAGCTATCAAAAGAGGTCCAATAGTTTATTGTTTAGAGCAGACTGATAATCCCTTTAGCGTATGTGATCTTGAGGTATTTACTGATTCTTTGCTAACTTCTTCCTTTGAGCCAATTTTAGGTGGGGTTGTAGTAATTAAGGGTAAAGGAAGTATTGTAGATACAAATATTTGGAAGAGAAATTTATATGCTCCATTGAAAGATATAAATGCCAAGAGAAAAGAAGTAGAATTTACTGCTATTCCATACTTTACTTGGGCCAATAGAGAGCCTGGCCCTATGGAGGTATGGATAAGGAAGGTATGAAAATTTTGCTGAAATAACTTATTAAAAATGGGGGAGAATATTAATCACCATTTATCTCCCCCTTTTTATTTGTAAGATATTAAGTTCCAATTGTTGCCTTCTTTTTTAAAAGTTGCAATTATGGGTTCATATTGCCAGAGACCATTACTGTTTCTTGGATTTACTCTTATTTTTATTAAATCCTTTTCAATTGTGTACTCTAATACTACAAAAATTACATCATTTTGTAAGGTATTAGAGAATCTTTTTTTCAATAAAATTAA
>CALHTV010000108.1 GCA_938039765.1 uncultured Dictyoglomus sp.
GATAAAATAGATAAAATAAAAATTCCAAGAAGTGTTAAGGGTTTGATAAATAAGATGGATAATTTTATAAAAGAGGTGTGGGAAAAGGAAAATAGATCTCCTTCTTGTGAGGAAATTGCGAGGCATCTAAATATTACTGTAGAATCGGTAGAAGAGCTTTTCAAAATTAAAGAGGCTATGATGACTGTATCTTTGGAAGATTTAGAGATTGAGATGGATAGAATAAGGGCTGAGAAATTAGAGTCTTTTAAACTTCCAATAGAAGATAAGATTGCCTTAGAACAAGCATTAGCTAAACTTCCTGATGTACAAAAAAAGGTAATTGAGTATATTTTTTATCAGAACTTAACTCAAACAGAGGTAGCAAAAATATTAAAGATCTCTCAAGCACAGGTTTCGAGAATATTAAGGAGTGCTTTGGAGAAGTTGAAAGAAATGCTTTAATTATTCTCTTTGCCTTGGTATGAATAGAAGATGTTTAAAAATGGTATAATATTAATCAAAAGAAAAATTTTTGGGGGAAGGAGGACCCGAAAAATGAGAAGAGAGAGAGGTTTTACACTAATTGAGTTGATGGTAGTTATTGTGATCATTGCAATTTTAGCCGCAGTAGCACTTCCAAACTTTATGGGAGCAACTGAGAGAGCAAGAGAGTCTGCAGTAAGAAGTGCAGTAAAAACAATACAAACAGCTCTTGAAATTTATGCAACTGACAATCAAGGATACTATCCTGGTGACATCTACTCATTAACCACTGGTAACTACTTACCAGGCGGAAAGTTTCCAAACAATCCTGCAACAAATTCTCCATATACCTTTACTGTTACTAGTAATGGTTCTGCAAGTGAAGGGGCGTATAGGATTACTTACAGTGTATCCAGTGATCATTCAGCCTATACTATCACTGGATATGGTAAAGATGGCCAGAAGGTCATAATACAAGTATCCAGCGCAGGAACAACGAGATAGAGATAAAGTAGGTTATAGTCAACTTTTAGGGAGATGGGGATTTATCCTCATCTCCCTTATTTTTTAATATTATTTATTTCATTTTGAAATTAAATGTTTTTATGAATAAAAATTGTTTTTAGGGGTATAATATTAATTAGAAAAACTAACTAAAAAGGAGGTTAGATTATGAGAAGAGAGAGAGGTTTTACACTAATTGAGTTGATGGTAGTCATTGTGATCATTGCAATTTTAGCAGCAGTAGCACTTCCAAACTTTATGGGAGCAACTGAGAGAGCAAGAGAGTCTGCAGTAAGAAGTGCAGTAAAAACAATACAAACAGCTCTTGAAATGTACGCAACTGACAATCAAGGATACTATCCTGATTCAATCTACACCTTGAAGACCTCTGGTAATTATCTACCAGGCGGAGCATTTCCAAAGAATCCTGCAACTAATGAAGAGTATAACTTTAGTGGTGGTAATGCGAGTAGTGGAGATGCATATAAGATTACTTACAGTGTATCCACTGATCATTCAGCCTATACCATCACTGGATATGGTAAAGATAACCAGAAGATTATAATACAAGTATCTAGTGCGGGAACTCTTAGGTAAAAAAACAACATAATACAAAAAAATTCCTACCAAAGAGGGGGCAAGACTTTAAAATCTTGCCCCCTCTTTATAAGATTTTTTAATTTAAGGGAGATTAAGCTGATGGGAAGTAGGGGGTTTACATTAGTTGAGCTTCTTGTGGTGATTGTAATTATATCAATTCTTGCTCTTGTTGGAATAGCAGGCTACTCTATATATGTAGAGAGGGCAAGGGAAAGTTCTGCCAGGAGTGCTCTTAAGGCTATACAAGTTGCTTTAGAGATGTATTCTACAGATAACAAAGGGAAATATCCTATTGCAAACAATTTAAGTGAGCTAAAATCTCAGATATTAAATTATTTGCCAGGTAGAGAATATCCAGATAATCCTTACAACAACATGCCATACTCTGATGAAAATAATGATCACTACAAGATTTCCTATACTTATGATCCTTTAGAGAACCGTTATACATTGACAGTTATGGATAGGTATAATATAAAGAGATTATATTTTTTGTCTAACAGTATTTCCTTCTTACATTAGGAGAAAAGGAGTGATTAATATGGCAGAGGACAGATGGAAAAAGCTATGGGATACTCTAAAGCCTCAGATAGCTTCGGCAATTCAAAAGGCAGGAGAAACTGCTCAAAAGGCTGGTGAAGTAATTTCAGAGATGGCAAAAACTCTTGGTAAAGAGTCTGCTAAACTCGCTAAAATTGGAAAATTAAAGGCAGATATTCTTATTCTTGAAGGAAATAAAGATAACCTTTTAAGAAAGCTTGGAGAAAAGTTATACCAATTATATAAGAATGAGGAAGAGATTAAGAAAGAAGTATTTTCTGAGCTTGTGAAAGAAATCGAGGAATTAGATAAGAAGATTTTAGAGAAACAGAAAGAGATAGAAAGCATAGCAAAAGAGGAGAATTTGAATCCAGAAGATATCGAAAAAATTCCTGCTGTTGAAGATGAAGAAAAGAAAGATTAAAGATTTTCCTACTTCTGAAAGACCAAGGGAAAGATTATTAAATTATGGAGAAAAAGCTCTTTCGGATGTTGAACTTCTTGCTATTATTTTGAGGACAGGAGATAAAAAATATTCTGTTTATGAACTTGCTC
>CALHTV010000109.1 GCA_938039765.1 uncultured Dictyoglomus sp.
CCAATCTTTAATCCTAAAATATTTGTAATGTATTGAGCAAAAAATGTAGAATATTACATTACAGATTCTGAAACTGAAGCCTTAATATTAGAGGCTGTTTTAATAAAGAGACATAAGCCTGTTATGAATGTGCAACTTAGGGATGATAAGCAGTATCCCTTATTAAAGCTTACTTTGAATGAGGAATATCCAAGATTAATTCTAGCAAGAAGATTTGAAGAGGATGGATCAAAATATTATGGACCATATCCTCAAAGCAGAACAGTGAGAGAGACAATTTCTACAGTTAAAAAACTTTTCAACCTTAGATCCTGTAATTGGAACTTACCTAAATCGAAACCTAAGAGACCTTGTTTGAATTTTTATATAGGAAATTGTAAGGCTCCTTGTCAAGGATATATTGATAAACAGGAATATTGGAATATTGTAGAGGATGTTTTAGCTTTTTTGGAGGGTAAGTATGAGAACATAATAAATAGACTTTACATACAAATGCAGGAGTATTCTAAAAATCTTGAATTTGAAAAAGCTGCTAGAATTAGGGATAAGATAAAATTCTTGCAAAATCTAAACGAAAGACAAAAAATCGTATTTTTTAACAAAGATGAAAAAGACTTTGTTCAGTTCTATATAGAAGATCATAAGGCTAGAATATTAGTTTATTTGATAAGAGAAGGTAAACTTATTGAAAAAAGAATATTTAATTTAAATCTTCCTAACGAGTATACTGAAGAAGAAATTATTGAAAGTTTTCTTCTTCAATATTACTCAAAAAGAGATATTCCTATAGAAATAATAGTCCCTATAGAACTCAAAGAAGAAGAAATTAATATAAGTAAGTTTCTAACAGATAAAAAGGGTATCCCTATAGTTATCCGAACTCCCAAAAATGAAGATGAAGAAAGATTAATGAATATGGCTTTAAAGGATCTTACTATTGAGTCTCTTAAATCGGAAAAAGTATGGCTTGCTCTTTCTGAATTGCAAAAAGTCTTTCATTTATCTGAAATACCTAATTCTATAGAAGGGTTTGATATATCTAATCTTCAAGGAAAAGAAGCTGTAGGATCTCGGGTATATTTTTCCAAAGGACAGCCTGATAAAAGTAAGTATCGAAGATATAAAATAAAATATACAGAAGAAATTCCTAATGATTATTTGATGTTACAAGAGGTAATGAGAAGAAGACTTAAAAGAATTGATGAAGATCCTTTAGCAGATATAATTCTTATAGATGGAGGAAAAGGACAATTAAATGCAGTATTAGAAGTCTTTGAAGAGTTTAATTTAAAACCCAAATTTGTATTAGCTTTAGCAAAAGAGAGGGAAGAAATTTTTGCTCCTGGAAAAACTGAGCCCATAATACTTCCAGATAATTCCCCTGCCCTCCATTTACTTCAGCAAGTGAGAGACGAGGCTCATAGGTTTGCAATCTCATATCATAGGAAATTACATAGAAAAAAGGTCTTAGATTCTATGTTGATTAAAATACCTGGAGTTGGTAAGAAAAGAATTAAAATCCTTTTGGAAAAATTTCCTAAGGTTGAAGATATAGAAAAAGCATCATTAGAGGATTTGAAAAGGGTGCCTGGTATTCCTGAGAAAGTTGCCGAAAAGATATATATGTATTTTCACCATAAGGATTCTTAATACAATTTTAACATTGTGAATTTTGACAAATTCATATAAAAGGAGTATACATTTAGAAAAATAAAGAGGTATTTAAAGGAGGGTGTTTTACATGCAAGTCTTCACAGGAACAGATAAAGTAAAAAGAGGCCTTGCTCAGATGTTAAAAGGTGGAGTAATTATGGATGTTACGAATGCTGAGCAAGCTGAGATAGCAGAAGAAGCAGGAGCTGTAGCTGTTATGGCTTTAGAAAGAGTCCCTGCTGATATAAGAGCCCAGGGTGGAGTTGCAAGGATGGCAGACCCTAAAAAAATAAAGGAAATCATGTCCGCAGTCAGTATACCTGTAATGGCGAAAGTGAGAATTGGGCATTTTGTAGAAGCTCAGATATTAGAGGCTTTGGGAGTAGACTTTATAGATGAAAGTGAAGTATTGACTCCTGCAGATGAAAAATATCACATAAATAAGCATGTTTTTAAGGTTCCCTTTGTATGCGGGGCCAGAGATTTAGGAGAAGCATTAAGAAGGATTGCTGAGGGAGCAGCTATGATTAGAACGAAAGGTGAAGCAGGAACAGGCAATGTGGTAGAAGCAGTAAGACATATGCGACAAATTATGGACGAAATTAGAGCTTTGGCTCTACTCCCAGAAGAAGAGCTTGTAACTAAAGCAAAAGAGTTAGGAGCACCTTTAGAGTTGGTTGTTGAGACTAAGAAACTAGGAAGATTACCTGTAGTAAATTTTGCTGCAGGTGGTATCGCTACTCCTGCTGATGCTGCTTTGATGATGCATCTAGGGGCTGATGGTGTATTTGTTGGGTCAGGTATTTTTAAATCTAAAGACCCTAAAAAGAGAGCAAGAGCAATAGTTCTTGCTGTAACTTATTATGATGATCCTTATGTTTTAGCTGAAATTTCAGAGGACTTAGGAGAGCCTATGCCTGGCATCGATGTTAGAAAATTAGCTGAGACTGAATTATTACAAACGAGAGGTTGGTAGAGATGAAAATAGGTATATTAGCAATACAGGGATCTATAATAGAACATAAAAAGATGTTAGAAAAATTGAAGGTAGAACCGGTATTGGTCAAGAAACCAGAAGACATAGATTACATAGAAGGTATTATTCTTCCAGGAGGAGAGAGTACTACGTTTTTAACTATATTAGAAAATAGAAGTTTGTTTACTAAGTTGCAAAGAAGACTAAAAGAAGGATTACCTGCGATGGGGACTTGTGCAGGTCTTATTTTGTTGGCTAAAGAGATTGAAAATCATCCCGAACAAAAAAGCTTGGGAATCCTTGATGTGATTGTTTCGAGAAATGCTTATGGGAGACAGAGGGAAAGTTTTACTACTTCTCTAAAAATACCTGTTCTTGGGGAAAAAGAATTTGAATGCGTTTTTATAAGAGCTCCTCAGATTGTTAAAGTTGGGAATGACGTAAAAGTTCAAGCTACTTTTGATGAAAAGCCTATATTTGTAGAAGAAAAAAATATAATTGGTCTTACTTTTCATCCAGAATTAACTGAAGACACCCGAATACATGAATATTTCTTGAAAAGGTGTGGTTTTTAGGAATGTGGTGTGATTTTTGTG
>CALHTV010000110.1 GCA_938039765.1 uncultured Dictyoglomus sp.
AAATAATCAGAAAAAGGGATAAAAACCTTTGGCCAAACATTTAACTATCGCCTCCTTCTTAAAATTATTTTAACTTCTCTATAAAACTTATTTTATTCAAAATTTTATCATAAACTATTTTTCTTTCATATACTTTTTTATCTCTAAAAGTTTATCATGTAAAACCTTGACATCCTTCTCAAATAAAAAAAGAAGTATAAAAAGCAAAATTCCGCAAGGATACCAAAATAAAGAAGAAATAGCTAAAGAATAATCAAGCCTAGAAAACCTAATAATATCAATAGCCTTCTCTGGAGGTATCATAAAGCCAATATTAGCAAGAATACCTCCAATATATCTCCCAAAACCTGTTCCCAAAGAATCTGTAAGATTAAAAATAGAAAAAATAGAGGCTCTATTCTCTGGCATATTTACATTCATAAGCATCATCTTAACATTAGGACCAGTAAGAGAAGAAAAGAAACTCGCTAAAGTCCCTATAACTGCAAATTCCCAGAAAGCTTTAGAAGGGATGTGCGCAAAAACTATGTAGGCAAGAGTTGCTCCAATAAGAGTACTTATTGAACAAAAAAGAGGTGTACACCGTGGTTTTATCTTGTACAAAAAACCTCCTATAAACCCCCCTAAAATAATTCCTAAAAGATTTCCTATCCCAAAAAGAAAATATATAAACGTAGCTTCACTTTGAGAAAGATCTCTTTTGCCTATCAAAAAGGCAATTAGAAAATAAGGAATAGCTCCCCAAGGGATAGTTCCAGCTATACCTTGTAAAAATAACAAAAGATTTGTTTTTATTTTCACAAGATTTAAATAATCCCGAATATTAATAGTCCTTGGATATACATAACCTGCTTTTATTAACTCTTCTATACCCTTTTCTGAAGCTCCTCTTTTCACATCAGGTATAAATATTAAATAAACTAATGCTAAAATCCAGTTGGGAACAGCAACAACTATAAACGGCAATCTAAAATTTCCTGTGAACTCATAAATTAAACTTGCAACTATAACCCCCAAAAGAACACCAAGGGAGAGCGATGAAGCTACAATTGATGTAGCTTTTCCTCGTTCTTCCTCTTTATATAAATCACTTACAATAGAAAAAGCTAAAGGAAAAACTACACCAATTCCAATTCCTGTAAGAACTCTAAGAATAAAAAATTGAGTCCAATTCTGAGCAAAAGCAGTAAGAAAGCAAGGAATTTCTCCAAGAGAAACTCCCCCTATAAAAAGAAGTTTTCTATTAACTTTATCTCCAAAATATCCCCAAAAAAGAGAAATAAACGCCCCAAATATGGTAAAAACAAGTCCTAAAACTCCTAGTTCACTAAAACCTACATTATACTCTCTCATAATTTGATCCATAAAAGGTGACATTACCAATTGATCGGCATTTAGAAATACCATTATTAAAACAATTAATAATAAAGCTAACCCCCTCAAATTTTTATTCATCGTTACCTCCCTTAATTTAACTTATTAACTCTCAAATCAATTATAATATAAGGTATGGAAATTTTATTCTCATCAAATATCTTTTTAACTCTTATACTTAATGAATTTATTGCCTCAAAATAATTCTCCCTACTCACCCAAAAATAAAGAGTAAAGGTCACTCCAGATCCACCATATTCTTTAAAAACAACTAAATTACTAAACTGATCATCTTTTACAACCAAACTCTCTTCTTCAATAGCCTTTTTTAAAAGTTCAATAACTTTTTCTAAATCAGAAGAATAATCAACAGTAACATCAAAATTCACTCGGCGATAAGGTCCAGGCCAAAATTTTGTAACTGTCCCAGACCAAACCTTTCTATTTGGTATTAGCACCATTCTACCATCAAAAGTTCTTATTCTTGTGTGGTTCATCTCAACCATATCCACTGTTCCACTTATTCCTTCTATATCTAAAACCTCCCCCTCGAAAACTTTTCTCGTTACTAAAACTAAAATTCCAGACAAAAAATTAGTAAGAGGTTCTTGAAAAGCAAGACCTAAAACAACTCCAGAGATTCCTAACCCAGTAAGATATGGCATAAGATTTACATCCCAAATAGAAAGTACAATAGTAATACCAAAGCCATATATTAAAAAACCTAGAAGCATTGAAACAGTTTTTGGAGCTTTAATCTCTTTACCAATTCTTGAAAATGCCTTGTTTATACCTTTCATTATTAATCTATGGGCTAAAAAACAAAGAAGAAGGACAAATACAGTCCAAGATAATCTTAAATAAACCACTCCAAACTACCCTCCTTATCTTATTTAAATATAAAAATATTATATCAATAACCTCAATTAATTTTTAATAAAAATTCAATTTTAAAATTAATTCTAAATATGATATAATATAATCGTGAAAAACATAACACCTCAAAAGGGAGGTAAAAAAACAATGAAAAGGACAATAGGTATAGTAAGGACAATAGGTATAGTGTTAAGTCTAATTTTATTGACCTTAAATCTTAGCTTAGCAGAGACTAAACCTAAGATCGATGGTATCTTATCCAAGGATGAATATACTAAATACCTATCGCTTTCCAACGGAGATTTTCAAATCTATTGGAAAATAGTAGACGAAGAGGTCTATATTTTAATGATTGGTAGAACTCAAGGATATGTAGCTCTTGGAATTGCCCCAACAATAAAAGCTGGAGATGCTGATTATATAATAGGATATGTAAAAGACAATAAAGCTGTAGTTCTTGACTACTACGCTCCTGAAAGACACTTTGGGCATTCTTTAGATGAGAAATTAGGTGGAAAAAATGACATTTTAGAGTTTGCAGGAAGGGAAGATAAAGAATTTACTTATATTGAATTTAGAAGAAAGCTAAATACAGGAGACAAATACGATAAAGTATTTCCAAAAACTGGAAAAATAACTATAGTATGGGCTCTAAGCGATAAAGATGATCCACATGCTATGCATGTAAAAAGAGGATATGGAGAACTAAAGATCGACTAAATACACTAATTAAAAGGGGGGATAAGAGTCCCCCCTTCATTTTCTTGATTTCAAAATTTAAAACCGCTTTCCCAAAGTTTCTTATAAAATCCTCAAAAACTTAAAAGTTCCTCATGTCTTCCTTCTTCTATTATTTTTCCTTGATTTAAAACAAAAATATGATCTTAATTGACAATACTAGAAATTCGATAAGCTATCATTAAAGAAGTTCTATCTCCCTATTTATAGTTAGGATAAAAAACAAAGAGAAGTTTAAAAATAGTACTTTTTCTAAGAACTCATATTTATTTCTCTTAAAACCTCCCCATTTCCACTATACGAGAAAGATATAATTTTCAAATTAATAATATAGGATACCTTAAGTTTTTTAGTTTCTTTTTCTTTAAATAATCTTTCCTTTGGAATATCAAAAATTTCAAAAACTCTCTTAGCATCAGCTAAAGAAACTTGCAGATCTGTCAAAAAGTTAACAATAGCCTAAAAAAGCCCAAATAAA
>CALHTV010000111.1 GCA_938039765.1 uncultured Dictyoglomus sp.
ATGAAGAAAAATGGGGAATTACGGGACTTCTACATGATATTGATTATGAGTTAACGGAAAAAGAACCAGAAAAGCACAGCCTTGTTGCAGAAGAATTATTAAAAAATGACAATCTTTCTGAGGAAATCATAGATGCTATTAAAGCCCACAATGAAATTCATGGACTTCCAAGAGAAACTCCTTTAGCTAAAGCTTTATATGCTGTAGATCCATTAACAGGATTAATTGTAGCAGCTGCTCTGATACACCCCGAAAAAAAGTTAGCACCATTAGACGTAAATTTTATTTTAAATAGGTTTAAAGAAAAAAGTTTTGCAAGAGGAGCTAACAGAGAGCAAATAAAAAGTTGTGAGGAATTAGGCTTAACATTAGAAGAGTTTATAGAGATAGGATTAAACGCTATGAAAGCTATATCAGTTGACCTAGGATTATAAGGAGGGTTAACAATGTCAAGTAAAAAGATTACAAGAATTGCTTTCTATGCAGTTATTTATGCTGTGCTAACAGTTCTATTAAGTCCTATAAGCTATGGTCCTCTACAAGTAAGAATATCAGAATTCTTAACTCTCTTTCCTTTTGTAGATAAATTGGCCATTCCCGGATTATTTATAGGATGTCTAATTGCAAATTTATTCAGTCCTGCTGGTTGGATTGACGTAGTTTTTGGTAGCTTGTGTACTTTAATAGCAGCTTATTTAACACGAAAAATGCCTAACGTATACTTAGCCCCTCTCCCCCCAATTTTAATAAATGCCTTTGGAGTAAGTTTATATCTTCACGTCTTTTTTAGACTACCTTATTTATTAAATGTCCTCTATATAGGAATTGGAGAAGCTATAGCTACTTACCTCTTAGGTTTACCTATTCTTCTTTACGTGTTAAAAAATCCAAACCTCAAAAAATATTTTATTGAGGAGTAGAAGAAAAATGTTTAAGAAAATAAGTATAGAAGAAGAATTAGAAATACTAAAATCAAATGTAGTTGAAATAATTCCTGAAGATGGATTGCTAGAAAAACTTAAAAAAGCAAGAGAAGAAAATAGACCACTAAGAGTTAAACTAGGAGCAGATCCTTCTGCTCCTGATTTACATTTAGGCCATGCAGTAGTCTTAAGAAAATTAAAACAGTTCCAAGATTTAGGTCATCAGGTAGTCTTCATCATAGGAGACTTTACTGCTAGAATAGGAGATCCTTCAGGAAGATCTGAAACTAGAAAACCTCTAACCCCGGAACAAGTAAAGAAAAACGCTCTTACTTACCAAGAACAAGTGGGAAAAATTTTAGATGTATCTAAGGCAGAGATTAGATACCAAGAAGAATGGTTTGGAAAGATGAAATTAGAAGATGTTCTTGTTCTTACTTCTAAATATACCCTTGCAAGAATGCTCGAAAGAGACGATTTTGCCCAAAGATTCAAAGACCAGAAACCTATTTTTCTACATGAGATTATGTATCCTTTACTCCAAGCCTATGACTCAGTAGCAATAAAAGCCGATATCGAGTTAGGAGGAACTGATCAAAAATTCAATTTAATAGTAGGTAGAGAAATCCAAAGAGAATATGGGTTAGAACCCCAGGTGGCAATGTTGATGCCAATTCTCGAGGGCCTTGATGGCAAACAAAAAATGAGCAAAAGCCTTGGAAATTATATAGGACTTACTGAACCACCTAATCAAATGTATGGAAAAGTTATGTCTATTCCGGACGATTTAATAATAAGATATTTTGAACTTGCAACAGAGGTGCCTAAAGAAGAAATTAAAAAGATAGACCAAGAAATGAAAGAAGGAAAACTTAATCCTAGAGATGCTAAAGCAAGATTAGCCAGAGAAATTGTAAAAATCTATCATGGAGAAGAGGCAAGCCTCAAAGCAGAAGAAGAGTTCGATAGGATATTTAAACTTAAGGAACTCCCTAACGAAGTGCCGGAAGTGATTATAGATGAACCCAAAATTTGGATTGTGAAATTATTAACTCAAGTTGGAGCTGCTAAAAGCAACAGTGAAGCTAAAAGACTTATCTCTCAAGGAGCAGTAGAAATTGATGGAAATAAAATTGAGGACATAAATTTAGATCTAATTATTGAAAAACCCTTCGTCTTAAGAGTAGGTAAACACTTTTTCAGGAGGATTAAAAGAGTATGAGGAAAAAAATCATTACTATAAGTATATTTTTTGGGAGTTTAGTAGTGATAACCAGTGCCCGTATAATTGAATCTAATCTATGGAGAAATTTATCTCATCTTAGACCAATTAAAGAAATAATTATAATAGATGGGAATAAAAAACCAATGAAGGTTAAAACTAATGCAGGATTTGTCTGGGAAGTGTTAGAGGAAAGAAAAATAAAAGTTTCTAAGTACGATATTATAAGTCCTCCAGCAAGAACTCCTTTAACCCCCAGAATAAAAGAAATAAGAATTACGAGAGTAAAGGAAGTAACGAAGACTAAAATAAAAATAATTAATCCTAAGATAATCCTTAAAGTAAACCTAGGTAAAACCTATCACGAAAAACTAATAAATCCTGGAAAAATAGGGAAAATAAAAGAGACTTATAGAATTAGGATTGTAAATGGAAAACTCCAAAAAGAAACTCTCATCTCATCACAACAACTTCAAACAATGTCTCCTAAAGTTATTGAAATAACCTCTCCTGTTATCAAATACTTAAACCTTAAAAATGCAGTGTTTGAGGTAGTTAGACCTATACAAGTAACAGCTACTGCTTACGAACCATGGACAGGAGGAGATGGAAATAATATCACTGCTTTAGGCTGGAAAGCTATTAAAGGAGTCATTGCTGTCGATCCTCGATATATACCCTTAAAGAGTGCTTTTTATATACCTAATTATGGTTTTGCTGTAGCAGGAGATACAGGAGGATTAATTAAAGGTTGGAAAGTAGATCTGTGTTTTCCCACAGTCAGAGAGGCGGTCCAGTTTGGAAGAA
>CALHTV010000112.1 GCA_938039765.1 uncultured Dictyoglomus sp.
ATTCTTCATTATTTTCATATCTTTCCAAATTTAAATTTATCCTTCTTTTCTCACAGTATTCCCCATTATGTTTATAATGTTCCTTTGTACCCCAACCTTCTCCTTGAGGAAGTTTTTGGTAAACCTCATGAATTATCTCTATGCTATCCCAAATCTCTTCATCATTAATCATTTTTTGTATTTCTAGGAGGGTATCTAAGACAAAAAATCCACTTTCTATATTTTCTCTATAATAACCAAGAAAGAAAGTAGCTTTTTTTGCTAAATTCAAGGCCAAAAGGGGATGTTTTTCCTTAAGATACCAAGCAGAATTATTTAGACAATAAATCAATCCTGTGGGATGAGGAATTTTTTGAGCTATTCGTATTCCTTGGGAATAATTTTTTATTGCTTCTCTTAGATTTTTCTTCTGAGCCTCTTGATTTCCTTTATGATATAAAATAAATAAATGAGTAGAGGCGTCCTCTATATATTCTTTACTCCACAACCTAACCTGAGATGTTTTTTCTTTAGAGATTCTGTTAAGGGAATAACCCCATATAGTAGGAGCTATAATTTTTCTAGCTAAAATAGGTATTTTGAAAAAATTCTTTCGAAGTTCTTGAAATATATTTTCTGCCAAGGGAATTTTTAGAATTTTTGAGAAGTATAGTTTTTCTGCAAGAAGTAGATAGTACAAGGTTATATTCTCTTTTAATTCTTTTAGGGCCCTTTCAGTAAAATCTAATCCCCTTTTGTAATCTCCAATCCATTTGTATTTTTGAGCCAGAAAATAGTAATTCCATTCTTTGGGTAATTTTTCCTCCCTCACAATGTTTAAGAAGGGTTTAGAGAAATTACCATATTTAAATAAAATATAGACAATGATAGGAACTTTTTTATACATAATTTGAATTTATTATATCATAAAGAATTGTAAGAGAAGATAAATTTTTAAATTAAATATCCTGAAGAAAAATACTTATTTATAAAGCCTCTTATAGAAATACTTTTTAAAGAGAGGATAATTTGACTGTCAAATGCTATCTCTTAAAGTTTATAATAGAGACTAAATATAAGGAGGTATGAATTGTGAAAAAGATAATTATCTTAATTCTTATAGTTTTAATAAGTTTATTTACCATTGTTTGGGCGGATCCTGCTCCAGGTGATAATCAAACCTTTAGCTTAACTCCAAGGATAGAGGTTAAGGTTGATAGAAATCTTTCCAACTAAAAGGGTTAGGGGGGAGGGGGACCCTCAAAAGGGTTTTCCCCTTTTTTTATTTTGGGGATATTTTCAATATGAAATAATTTGATAAAATAAAAATGTGAAAAATTATCTTTTGTTTTTTATTGTAATAATTCTTATTTTAATAAGCTTCTCTTTAGGGGAGGAGAAGTCAACTCTTCTTTTTGTAGGAGACTATAATTTTCCTCCTTTAGAATATTTAGACTCTGAGGGAAATCCAAGGGGTTTTTCTGTAGATATAGTTCATGAACTTTCTAAAAGAATAAATAGAAAAATAGAGATTAAACTTGTACCATGGCAAGAAGCAGTAAAGCTCCTTGATTCAGGTAAAGTTGATGGAATAGGGTTTATGAGAGTAACTGAGGAAAGGAAGAAAAAATATGATTTTGTCACTTATTTAGAAAATTTTAGTGTAATTGTGGTACCTGTAGATTCAGAAATATATAATTTTATTGATTTAAAGAAAAATAAAGTTGCAGTATTAGATCAGGATGTGGCCCATATTTTTCTAATGGATATGGTACAGACTATTCCTTGTACTTCCTCAGAGGAGGTTTTGAAAAAAGTTTTAGGAGGGGAAGCTGAGGCTGGAGTTATTAACTATTACGTGGCTAAATGGGTTATTGCTAAAAATGGCTGGAATGATAAGTTAAAAATTCTTCCTGACAAGCTTTTCACTAATTATTCAGGAATAGCTTTACCCAAAGGAAGTCCTTACCTTTTGGAGATAAAGAGAGGAATAGACGAGATTATAAAAAGTCCTCTTTATATGGATCTTCTTAGAAAATGGTTTGGAGAGGAGATATTCTTAAGACTTGAATTAAAAAGAAAAGAGACAAAATTCCAATGGCTAATATATCTTATTTTCCTTTTAGTAATAACATCTTTAGGAATTATAGCTAGTAGGCAATATTTGAAAAAAGAAGTTAAGAGACAAACTTTTGAGATAAGAGAGCTCTTAAAGGAGAATGAGAGAAAATATAATGAATTAATAATTTCTTATAATTTTTTAAAAGAGATCTCCAATAGGAGTGTAGAGGAGATAGAAAAGTTATTATGGGAGAAATTAAAGGATTTATTCCCAGAACATAATGTTAAAATTTATAAAAGGATAAATGATGAATTTTTTCTTTTATATCCTCAGACCTCTAAAGAAGATTTGAGAATAAAAGTAGAAGATATAGATAAAGTTTGTCCCGATGGACTATATGTAACCCTAGAAGGTAAAGTTTTTTATTTGCTTTATTATGAAAAGGATATTCCTCCGGGAGTCTTTGATTTGCTTATTGAAGAATTCAAATATACCCTTGAGAATATATTAGTAAAGGAAAAGTTGGAGAAAGAGAAGAAAATTTCTAATTTTGTAAATCTTTTTCAAATAAGAATTGAGGAAGATCATTTTTTAGAGTCATTATTAAGGGAAATTTTAGATTTAGTGGATGCTGATGCTGGATCTATCATGGTTTATGATGAAGAGGATAATTTACTAAGGATTGTGGCTGGTATAGGGCTTCCTGAGGAGGTCATAAGAAATACCGTATTAAGAATTGGAGAAGGAATTGCTGGTTGGGTGGCAGAATATAGAGAACCTTTGGTTTTAGAGGATGTTTATAAAGATAGAAGATTTGTAATTATAGAACCACGTTTTGAGATCAAGTCTTCCATATGTTATCCTTTAATCCATGAGAATAAATTAGTGGGAGTTTTAAATATTAATAGTTTGAGGAGATATAGAAAATTCAGTCATGAGGATTTAGGTATAGTAGAAAAAGTAGCCTCCAGTTTGGCTTCTATTTTATATAGAGAAGAACTGCGAAATAGATTTAATAAATTGAATAGAGAAATCCTTTTTACTCTTGTTGAGGTTATCGAGGCCAGAGATCCCTATACAGGTGGACATTCAAGAGAAGTAAGGGATATTGCTTTGAGTTTAGGTAGATATTTAGGTTTGGAGGAGAAAGATCTCAAAGTTCTTGAATATGCAGGATATTTACATGATATAGGAAAGATTAAAGTTCCTGATTTCATATTGAAAAAGCCTGAGAAACTTTCCGATGAGGAATATATGATAATTAAGATGCATCCTATTTGGGGAGAGGAAATTCTTAAAAATATTTCTTCCTTTAAAGATATTGGAAAGATAATAAGGCATCATCATGAAAGGTGGGATGGTAAAGGTTATCCTGATGGTTTGAAAGGAGAAGAAATTCCTTTTTATTCTCGTATTTTAAGTCTTG